>BEIP01000089.1 GCA_002898955.1 bacterium HR39
GTGCCTTCGGGCACGGGAACCCGGTTCACCCGTTCGCGCACATCCAGCGCGATCTCGTGGCTGGTGCGCTCGCGCTCCGCCTTGGGAGTGAGGACGATGTAGAGGTCACCCAGTTCGGGACTCCGGCGGATGTAGTAGTGCCGCACGAGGCCGTTGAAGTTGAACGGCGCGCTGGTTCCCGCGTAGAGCTGGATCGACTTCAGCTCCGGCAGGTCCGCCAGCGCCTCCGCCATGGCGAACAGCGTGCGCTCCGTCGCCTCCAGCGTGCTGCCCTCGGGCAGGTCCACCACCACCTGCAGCTCCGACTTGTTGTCGAAGGGCAGCAGCTTCACCGTCACGTGCCGCGTGTAGAACAGCGCCATGGAGGCGAGGGTGGCGAAGCCCACCAGCAGCAGGAACAGAAGCGCCCGCCGCCGCGTGCGGTAGAAGAACGGGGCGATGCGCATGTACAGCAGGCCGAGGCGGGTGATGCCCTCTTCGGCCACCGGCTCGCCCGCCTCCTCCTTCTTCGGGCGGCCGAGCTTCACGCGCAGCCAGGGCGCGATGATCACCGCCACGAAGAAGCTGAACAGCATGGCGGCGGAAGCGTTGACCGGGATGGGCTCCATGTAGGGGCCCATCAGCCCGGACACGAAGAGCATGGGCAACAGCGCCGCCACCACGGTGAGCGTGGCGACGATGGTGGGATTGCCCACCTCCGCCACCGCCCGCACGGCGATCTCCACGGGATTGCCGCGCGGCTCCATGCGCCAGTGGCGCGCGATGTTCTCGATGAAGACGATGGCGTCGTCGACGAGGATGCCGATCGAGAAGATCAGCGCGAACAGGCTCACCCGGTTGATGGTATAGCCCGTCACCCAGGAGGCGAAGAAGGTCAGCAGGATGGTGACCGGGATCGTCCACAGGACGACGTAGGCCTCGCGCAGGCCGACGAACAGCGCGATGATGAGGACGATGGAAAGCGTGGCGAGGAACAGGTGGAAGAGCAGCTCGTCGGCCTTCTCCGAGGCCGTCTCGCCGTAGTTGCGGGTCACCTCCACCCGCACGTCGTCCGGGATCAGCCGGCCGTAGAGGGTGTCGAGGCGCGCGAGCAGCTCGTGGGCGACGGTGACGGCGTTCGCCCCTTCGCGCTTGGCGATGGCGATGGTCACCGCCGGAAGGCGCACGAGCCCCTCGTGCCCGTCGGGCAGGAGCTGCCAGACGCGGTCCAAGCTCTCGCGCCCTCCCACCACGATGTCGGCCACGTCCTTCACGTAGACGGGTCGGCCGTCGCGGGTGGTGATGAGCAGGAGGCCGATGTCGGGCACGCCCTTCAGGGTCTGGCCGCCGAGGATCTCGATGGAGGCGTCGCGCTCACGGATCCGCCCCATCAGGAACTGGCGGTTGGCGTTGCGCACCTTCTCGACGAGCTGCTCCAGGGTGACGCCCAGAAGCGCCATGCGCTCGGGATCGGGTTCGATGCGGATCTGGTCGGGACGGCCGCCGACGATGAAGGTGAGGCCGACGTTCTCCGTCTTGACCAGCTCGTTGAGGACCTCCTCGGCGATGTCGTAGAGGGCGTTGTCGTCCCAGCGCGCCAGCACGTCGGGCGGCAGACCGGGGCGCGGCGAGAGGGTGAGGGTGAGGATGGGGACGTCGTTGATGCCGCGCTTGACGGCGAGCGGCTCGGGAATGCCCACCGGAATGCGGTCGAAATGGGCGCGCAGGCGCTCGTGGACCCGCAGGATGGCGTCATCCTCGGAGGTGCCCACGTAGAAGCGCGCTGTCACCACCACCCGGTCGTCGCGGGTCTGGGAGTAGACGTGCTCGACCTCCTTGATGCCCTTGACGATGTCCTCGAGCGGTTTGGTGACCAGTTCGACCGCGTCCTCCGCCCTGAGGCCGTTGGCCTCGACGAAGATGTCCACCATCGGCACCGAGATCTGCGGCTCCTCCTCGCGCGGCAGGGCGAATAGGGCGATGGCGCCGGCCACCAGCGCCGCGATCAGCAGCAGCGGCGTGATGGGCGAGGTGACGAAGGCGCGGGCGAGGTGGCCCGAGAGGCCGAGCGGGACCTTCGGCGCGCTCATCGGCCGGCCTCCTCCCACGGCACGATGCGATCACCCTCGCGCAGGCCGGCCAGGATCTCCACCCGGCCCTCGCGGGTGATGCCCCGCTGCACCACCACCTCGCGGCCGCTTTCCAGCTTGACGAAGTCCACGCCGAAGCGGGTGCGGATGTATTCGGGCGGGACCGGGAAGACGGTGCGCGAGCCCGTCTCCACCTCGATGCGGGCCCGCTCGCCGACGAAGTACTCGCCCAGCTTCTCGGCGAGGATGTCCACCACCACGCGCCCCGCCTCGAGTTCGGGATAGACCTTGACGATGCGGCCCTCGCCGACGGGATCCCCCGGTCCCAGCCCGCGCGGGCCGATCCACACCCGGTCCCCCTCGCGCACGAAGCGGGCGTGGCGCTCGGGCAGGCGCGCGCGCAGCACGTAGCGCTCCACCGCCAGATCGGCGATCACCTCGCCCGGCATGACATAGCTGCCCTCGGTGACCCGCACCTTCAGCACCCGGCCCGAGTCCGGCGCCGGCACCGCACCCTCGGCGAGCTGCTCCTGCACCACCTCCCGCTCGGCACGGGTGGCGGCGAGATTGGCGCTGACGGTGCGGAACTGCGCTTCCGCCTCGTCGAGGCGGGCCTGGGGGATGGCGTTGCGCCGGATCAGTTCGCGGGCCCGCCCGAGATCGATGCGGGCCAGTTCGAGCTGGGCCTCGAGGGCGCCGATGCGCGCATCCAAAGCCCGGATCTGGAGGGCGATCTTCGGATCCTCCACCCGGGCGAGCACCTGCCCGCGCTCCACACGGTCGCCCTCGTCGACCGAGAGCTCCACCACCGTGCCGGCGATGCGGCTGCGGGCGAGCGCCCGATCGAGGCTCTCGACGGTGGCGAACACCGCCTTGCGGTCGTGCACCTCCACGGGCCGGACCTCGAGGACGCCGGCGGCACGGGCGGGAAGGGCGAGCAGCAGCAGCGCGAGCATCCAGGCCGCGCGCATGGGTGACGGTCTCATCGCGAACCTCCGGGGCGGCTTGCGGACCTGTGGGCGGGCCATATATGAGCGTTTGCTGATAGACTGCAAGGAGGCCGTCGCCGTGAACGTCGACCGCATCGTGCTCCTGTTCGCCGGGCTCGTCATCCTCGCGAGCGTCGCGCTCGCGCTCGTGCACAGCCCGTGGTGGCTCGCGCTCACCGCCTTCGTGGGGGCCAACATGGCCCAGGCGGCGATCACCGGCTTCTGCCCCCTCGCGAAGATCCTGCGCGCGCTCGGCGTGCGGCCGGGTCAGGCCTTCTCCTGAAGCCGGGCGCGGGATGGGCGAAGGGGCGGTCCCTCGGGACCGCTCCTTCCGCTCTTCCCGATATCCTCCCGCTCAGCCGCGGAAGCCGTCCTTGCGCCGGCGCAGCTCGGCGAAGACCTCCACGTCGCTCGCCGTCTCCATGCCCAGCGCGCGGCGGATCGCCGGATCGAAGGGCCGCAGGAAGGGATTGGTCTCGAGCTCGAGACCGATGGTGGTGGGGATGGTGGGAAGCCCCTCCCGGCGCAGCCGCTCCACCTCCTCCATGCGCGCGCGCAGCCGCGGATTGTCCGGGTCCACCGTGAGCGCGAAGCGGCCGTTGGAGAGGGTGTATTCGTGGCCGCAGTAGACCCGCGTTTCGGGCGGCAGGGCGGCGAGCTTCGAGAGCGAGGCCCACATCTGTTCCGCCGTGCCCTCGAACAGCCGCCCGCAGCCCAGCGAGAACAGGGTGTCGCCGCAGAACAGCGCCGCCTCGCCCGGGAACCAGAAGGCCACGTGGCCGCGGGTGTGGCCCGGCGTCTCCAGCACGCGGAACTCGCGATCGCCGAACTCCACCCGGTCGCCCTCGCCCACCTCGATGTCGAGGGCGATGTCGATGCCGGGCACCCGCTCCACGTCCTTCTTCGCCAGGATCACCCGCGCGCCGGTCTCGCGCCTGAGCACCGGGATCCCGCCGCTGTGGTCGGCGTGGTGGTGGGTGAGCAGGATCCAGTCGAGCCCCCGTCCGAGGTCGCGCAGCCGCGCCAGCACTGGCTCGGCCGCACCGGGATCCACCACGCCGCTGGTGCCCGTGTCGGGATCGAACAGCAGGTAGACGTAGTTGTCGTCGAACACGGGCAGGATGTCGATCTGCATCACGGGCCTGCGCACGCTGCTCCTCCTTCTCGCCGCGCCTTGCCTCCACGCACCTCCCGACATATTGCCTCCGGAGGGGCGCGTGCAACGCGGAGGGCCGGCCGGTGCGGCCCGACATCTTCGATCTCGAGAGCTTCTACGCGAGCCGGCTGGGGCAGCGGGTGCGCCGCAAGGTGGCCCGGGCGCTCGCGCGGCTCGTGCCCGATCTCGAAGAGCGCGACGGCCTCGCGCTGGGCTATCCCCTGCCCTTCCTCTCCGGGGCCGACCGCTTCGCCGTGGTGATGCCGCGCGAACAGGGCGCCCGCGCCGCCGGGTCGTGCGGCAGCCGGGTGGTGCTGGCGCACGAGCACGAGCTGCCCTTCGCCGACCGCACCTTCGCATGCGCGCTGCTGGTCCACGCCCTCGAGCACAGCCCGCGGCCCGGGCGGCTCCTGCGCGAGCTGTGGCGGGTGCTGGCGGACGGCGGGCTCCTGGTCGCGGTGGTGCCCAACCGCCACGGCCTGTGGTCGCTGAGCGAGCGCACCCCCTTCGGCACCGGCCGCCCCTTCACCGCCGGCGCCCTGCGGGCGCTCCTCCGCGAGCAGCTCTTCGAGCCCTGCGGCGTGGAGCGGGCGCTGTTCTGGCCGCCCCTTCCGGCCGCCGGCGTGGCGGGAGCCGCGGAGCGCATCGGGCGGGCGCTGCTGCCGGAGCTCTCGGGCGTGGTGCTCGTGGCGGCGGAAAAGCGTATCGCCCTCGCACCGGTGGTGCCGGCGGCGGGGCGGAGCGCCGCGGCGGCGCGCATCCCCGCCCTCTTCGCCGGCCATCACGCCCGCGAGCACAGTGCCCGCCGGCGTCCACCGGAAAATGGACGGCGCCCCTGAGGGGCGCCGCCGGTCCGTCCGGCGCGGGACTCAGGCCGCGGCCGTGGTCCGCGCTTCCACCCGGTCCTCGCCGATGCGCTCGATCGCGTAGGGCGTCGTCTGGTACATCTCGTTGATCCAGTTGGCGAAGAGCAGGTGGGCGTAGGCCCGCCAGCAGTTGCGCGGCGGCTTGGAGGGATCGTCGTCGGGATAGTAGTTGATCGGCATGAAGACGTCCGGCCGCTTCGCGCGGTCGCGCATGTACTCGTTGTGGAGCGTGTCGGTGTCGTATTCGAGGTGGTTGAACATGTAGACCGCGCGGTACTTCGGCTCGTAGAGCAGGCAGAGCCCCGCCGCGTTGGACACCGCCAGCACCTCGAGGCCGGCATCCTGCGGCAGGTCCTCGATGCGGGTCTCGGTGTGGCGCGAGACCGGCACCAGGAAGTAGTCGTCGAAGCCGCGCACCAGCGGATTGCGCCGCGCGTCCTCCCGCTCCACCACGTAGTGGGTGTAGATGCCGAAGCGCTTGCAGGGCAGCGTGTGCTTGGGCACGCCGTGGAAGTGGTAGAGCGCCGCCTGCGCGCCCCAGCAGATGAAGAAGCTCGAGTGCACGTGGGTGCGCGACCAGTCGAGGATCGCGCACAGCTCCTTCCAGTACTTGACCTCCTCGAAGGGCAGCAGCTCCACCGGCGCGCCGGTCACGATCAGCCCGTCGAACTTGCGGTGCCGCACGTCCTCCCAGGTGCGGTAGAAGCGCTGCAGGTGGGAAAGCGGCACGGTGCGCGGCTGGTAGGTGCTGGTGGTGAGCAGGGTGAGCTCCACCTGCAGCGGCGTCGCGCCGAGGAGCCGGGCGAGCTGCACCTCGGTGCGGGGCTTTTCCGGCATGAGGTTGAGCAGCGCGATCTCCATGGGACGGATGTCCTGACGGAGCGCCTCCTCCTCGCCGATGACGCGCACACCCTCGTCGGCGAGCTTGGCAGCCGCCGGCAGATCGCTCGGGATCTTGATGGGCATCTCCGGCCTCCGGTCCTCCGTTCGGTTCCCCGTGTCCTTCGTGACCGGCAGATCGGGCTCTTCTTCGGAGGCCCCGACCTTTTAGCTGCTTGTTTTACGTGGCCGCAAGCCGGTCGGCACAAATCACCACGGTCCCGTGCGGGACGGCCTCATTGATTGGGAGGGGGGCGCGTCCTGTCAAGGCGGCGGACGCGCACTCACTCGCGCCGGCGGCGGAAACGTTCCAGGGTGACGATCTCGGCCCCGCCCCGGGCGCCCTCCTCCGG
>BEIP01000090.1 GCA_002898955.1 bacterium HR39
CGCGGCGCCCCGGAGCCGCGCCGCCTTTTCCACCGTCCGGACCATGGCACGCGAATGTCAACGGCCGGTTAAGGGCGGGCAGGCGGTCCGTGGCGCCTGCGGGTTCAGGGCCCGGAGCGCATGCGGAACGTGCCGGACGCCAGGCGAGTGGCGGGCGTTCACGTGGTCTTGACGACCTGGCGTCACCATCCCCGGATGGTGGGAAAGGTGCCGCCGCGCCCCGGGACCGCCGCGCCTTGTCCAGCGGATGGACGGTGACACGGAGAGGTCGACGGGTCGTGAACGCCGGAGCTGGTGAGCCGTCCCGGCTGCACGGCGGAAAGATCTCCGACCCGGCGACCGCCCGTCGACACGTCCCCGCCGGCATTCGCGGACGGTGGCGAGGGTGCCGGCGGTCGACGGTGCGGCCCGACCTTCTCCACCGTCCGGACGGTGGCACGATGTCAACGGGCGGTCGACGGCGGGGCCGCTGCCGGAGCCGGGATGCGGGGGCGCGAAGCGGGTGGTCGAGGGCGGGGTGGGACGGGCCGAAGGGATTGCGGACGGGAACAGCCCGGACACCCGCGACGCCCGGGCGCGCTCCGCGGTGCCCGGCCGCGGGCACGTCCCGGGGAGCGCCGGAAGAAACGCACGGGCGGGTTCCGCACGGCGGGGTGCGGCCGCGAAGATCCTCCCCGCACCCGCCCGTGTCCCGGTCGTCCCGGCGGGCGCCCTTGCCCGGACGCCCGCGCTTTCCTATGTCCGCCGCGGCCTTGGCGGCCCCTTCCTCCCCTCTTCCGTGCAACGAGCCGCGAGCGGGGCACCCTTCCGTGACGCTGGTGGTCCAGAAATTCGGCGGCACCTCCGTCGCCAATCTCGACCGCATCCGCCACGTGGCCGGCATCGTCGCCCGCCACGTGAAGGCGGGCGAGAGGGTCTGCGTCGTCGTCTCGGCCATGGCCGGCCACACCAACCAGCTGGTCGAGTGGGTGACCGGCCTCGACCCCGTCCACTACGACCGGGCCGAATACGACACGGTGGTGGCGAGCGGCGAGCAGGTCACCATCGGCCTTCTCGCCATCGCGCTGCAGAAGCTCGGCATTCCCGCCCGCAGCTTCCTCGGCTGGCAGGCGGGCATCCGCACCGACGCCGCCCACGGCAAGGCCGGCATCGTCGAGATCGACCCGCAGCCCCTGCTCTCCTGCATCGAGGCCGGGGTGGTGCCGGTGGTGGCCGGCTTCCAGGGCATCGGCCCCGACGGGCGCATCACCACCCTCGGGCGCGGCGGCTCCGACACCTCGGCGGTGGCGGTGGCGGCGGCCCTGAAGGCGGACCGCTGCGACATCTTCACCGACGTCGACGGCGTCTACACGGCGGATCCGCGCATCGTGCCGCGCGCCCGCAAGCTCGCGCGCATCACCTACGAGGAGATGCTGGAGCTGGCCTCGCTCGGCGCCAAGGTGCTGCAGACCCGCTCGGTGGCATTGGCCATGCGCTACGGCGTGCGGCTGCAGGTGCTCTCCAGCTTCGAGGACGTGCCCGGAACGCTCGTGGTCGACGAGGACGAGATCATGGAATCGAACGTGGTGAGCGGCGTCACCTTCTCCCGCGACGAGGCGAAGGTGTCGGTGCTGCGGGTGGAGGACCGCCCCGGCGTGGCGGCGGCCATCTTCGGGCCGCTCGCCGAGGCCAACATCAACGTGGACATGATCGTCCAGAGCGTCTCGCGCGACGGGCGCCACGCCAACATCACCTTCACCGTCTCCCGCGCCGACCTGCCGCGGGCGGTGGAGATCCTGGAGCGCCAGCGCGAGCGCATCGGCTTCGAGCGGGTGGACGCCGACGCCGACGTGGTCAAGGTGTCGGTGGTGGGCGTCGGCATGCGCAGCCACGCCGGCGTGGCCCACCGCATGTTCCGCACCCTGGCCGAGCGCGGCATCAACATCCAGGCCATCTCCACCTCGGAGATCAAGATCTCGGTGCTGATCGCCGAGGAATACTGCGAGCTGGCCGTGCGGGCGCTGCACGCCGCCTTCGGGCTGGACCGGACGGACGGATGATCTCGGCGCGCGACTTCCCCCGGCTCGCGGCCCTCGCGCGCCGCGCCCGGGAGTTCCTCGGCTGCGAGCTGCCGTTCCTCGGGGGCGCCATGACCTGGGTCTCCGAGGCGAACCTCGTCTCGGCCATCTCCAATGCCGGCGGCTTCGGGGTGCTGGCCTGCGGCGCCATGGATCCCGAGCGCCTGGCCGCGGAGATCCGCAGGACCCGCGCGCGCACCGACCGCCCCTTCGGCGTCAACCTCATCGTGATGCACCCCCGGCTGGACGAGCTCGTCGAGGCGTGCATCGCCGAGGGCGTGGGGCACGTGGTGCTGGCCGGCGGCCTGCCGCCACGCCCGGCGGTGGAGATCCTCAAGCGCCACGGGGTGAAGGTGATGGCCTTCGCCCCCTCCCTGGTCCTCGCCCGCCGCATGGTGCGCCAGGGCATCGACGCCCTGGTGATCGAGGGTTCCGAGGCCGGCGGCCACATCGGCCCCGTCTCCACCTCGGTGCTGGCCCAGGAGATCCTCCCCCACCTGCGCGAGGTGCCGGTGTTCGTGGCCGGCGGCATCGGCCGCGGGGAGATGATCGCCGCCTACATGGCCATGGGGGCGGCCGGGGTGCAGATGGGCACCCGCTTCGTCTGCGCCGAGGAGAGCATCGTCCATCCCCGCACCAAGCAGGCCTACATCCGCGCCAGCGCGCGCGACGCCCAGCCGTCGGTGCAGGTCGACCCCGACTTCCCGGTCGTGCCGGTGCGCGCGCTGGTCAACGAGGCCACCCGCGACTTCGTCCGCTTCCAGCTCGAGACCATCGCGCGCCACCGCGCCGGCGAACTCTCCGCCGACGAGGCGAAGCTCGCCATCGAGCACTACTGGGCCGGCGCCCTGCGCCGGGCGGTGATCGAGGGCGACGTGGAGCGCGGCTCGTTGATGGCCGGCCAGAGCGTCGGTATGGTGACGAAGATCGAACCGGTGGAGGCCATCCTCGCGACGCTGGCCGAGGAGACCGAGCGGGCCCTCTCGGCGCGGGCGGGCGGCCTCGTGGAGGGCGTGGGCGCGCGGTGACACGCGAGGCGGACAGGGAGGCGCGGACGGTGGCGCGGGCGGCGCCCGAACCCTCGCCGGCGCGCCGGCTGCTGCGCGAGATGGTGCGGCTGGTGGCGCTGCCGCTGCCCGCCCAGGAACGCCTCGACCGGCTGGTCGCCACCATCGCCCGCCACCTGGTGGCCGAGGTGTGCTCCCTCTACGTGCTGCGGGCCGGCGACGTGCTCGAGCTGTTCGCCACCGAGGGCCTCAGCCGCGAGGCGGTGCACGTCACCCGCCTCGCGGTCGGCGAGGGTCTGGTGGGCACCATCGCCGCCGAGGGCATCGTCATCGCCACCAGCGACGCCCAGAGCGACCCGCGCTTCGTCTACCGGCCGGAGACCCACGAGGAGCGCTACAGCTCCTTCCTCGGCGTGCCGGTGGTGCGCAGCGGCCGGGTGGTGGGGGTGCTCACCGTCCAGAACGAGAAGCCCCGCACGTACGGCGAGGACGAGATCGAGGCGCTCACCGTGGTGGCCTCGGTGGTGGCGGAGATGCTGGCCTCGGGCGACATCCTCGATCCGAGCCGCTACGCCGATGCCGCCGGTCGGCCGCTGCAGCCGCGGCGCCTCGAGGGCGTGCGGCTGGTGGGCGGCATCGCCGTGGGGCGGGCGTGGACCTACGCGCCGCGCATCGACCCCGCCCGGCTGCTGGCCGAGGATCCGGCCGCCGAGCGCGAGCGGCTCGACCGGGCGCTCGCCGAGCTGCGCGCCTCCCTCGAGCGCGCCTTCGCCCGCCATCAGCTCGGCGGCGAGGGGCGCGAGATCGTCGAGGTCTACCGCGCCTTCACCGAGGACGCCGGCTGGCGGCGGCGCATCGAGGAGGCCATCGCCACGGGCCTGGCGGCCGAGGCGGCGGTGCGCCGGGTGCGGGACGAGACCCGCCTGCGGCTGGGGCACGCCAGCGACCCCTATCTGCGCGAGCGGCTGGTGGAACTGGACGAGCTGGCCGAGCGGCTGCTCTTCCACCTCTCCGGCCGCGACCCGGTGGCCGAGGCGGCGGCGCTGCCCGAGGACTCGGTGATCGTCGCCCGCAATCTCTCCGCCGCCCAGCTCCTGCAGTTCGACCGCCGCCGGGTGCGCGCCATCGTGCTGGAGGAGGGTTCGCCCACCTCCCACGCGGCCATCCTCGCCCGCGCGCTGGGGATCCCGGTGGTGGGCCTGTGCCGCGGCGCCATGCTGGAGATCGAGGAGGGCGACGTGGTGGCGGTGGATGCCGAGCGCGGCCAGGTCTTCGTGCGCCCCGGCGAGGCGCTGCTCGAGGCCTTCCGCCGCGCCGAGGAGAACCGGCTGCAGCGCGCCCGCGCGCTCGAGGCGCTGCGCCCGCTGCCCGCCGTCTCCCGCGACGGCGTGCGGGTGCGGGTGGAGATCAACGCCGGCTTCCTCGTCGACGTGGAGGATCTCGCCGCCTCCGGTGCCGACGGCTGCGGTCTGTTCCGCACCGAGCTGCTGTTCATGGAGTCCGACGCCTGGCCGGACCGCGAGCGCCAGGCCGCCTTCTACCGGGCGGTGCTGGAGCGGGCCGGGGATCTGCCCGTCACCTTCCGCACCGTCGACATCGGCAGCGACAAGCCGGTGGCGTGGCTGCATCCGCCGCCCGAAGCGAATCCGGCGCTGGGCTGGCGGGGGGTGCGCCTCGCGCTGGACCGGCCCCGCATCCTCCGCACCCAGCTCGCGGCGCTGCTGGAGGCCGGAGCGGGGCGGCGGCTGCGGGTGATGTTCCCCATGGTGGCCCACGTGGAGGAGTACCGGCGCGCCGCGGCGCTGCTGGACGAGGAGCTGAAGCGGCGGCGGGCGGCGGGGCTCGGGCTTCCGGCAGCCCTCGAACGCGGCGTCATGTTCGAGGTCCCGGCCCTCTTCTGGCAGCTCGACCGCCTGCTGCCGCTCGTCGACTTCGTCTCGGTGGGCAGCAACGATCTCCTGCAGTTCCTCTTCGCCTTCGACCGCTCGAGCCCGGTCCTGGCCCAGCGCTACGACGTGCTGGCGCCGCCGGCGCTGCGCTGCCTGCGCGATCTGGCCGAGCGCTGCGCGGCGGCGGGGGTGCGGCTTTCGGTCTGCGGCGAGATGGCGAGCCAGCCGCTCGAGGCCATGGCGCTGGTGGGCGTGGGCGTGCGCTGCCTCTCCGTCGCCCCCACCGAGCTGCTGCCGGTCAAGGCCATGATCCGCAGCCTCGACGTGGGCTCGCTCGCCGGCTTCCTCGAGCGGGCCCTCGCCTGGCCGGTGTGCAGCCTGCGCGAGGCGCTCGCGGGCTACGCCGCCGATCACGGTGTGGTGCTGCCGCCGCCGGTGCGGCCGGTGGCTGCGGCCTGAGGCCGGCGGGTCTTCGCGCCGCCCTCGAATTCTGTTATCGGGAAGACGCCTCGCGCGGGCAACGTCCATCCAAGGGGAATCCCCCGAACACGCAGAGCGGAGTGCCACCGTGACGCCTTCGGCCCGGGAGTATCTCGCCAAGGTCGGCGAGAAGCTGCGCGAAGCACGCATCGAGGCGGGCGAGGACCTCCACCACGTCGCCGAGACGCTGCGCATCCGGCCCGCCTACCTGCAGGCGCTGGAGAGCGGCGACTACGACACCTTCCCCGGCCGCGCCTACGCCTACGGGTTTTTGCGCGCCTACGCCGACTATCTCGGCTTCGACGGCAACGAGGTGGTGCGCCGGGTGCGGCGGGTGCTGGAGGAGACGGCACCGGCGCGCAGCGCGCGTCCGCACCGGCCCCTCGTCGAGCGCCACCGACCCACAGCCCTCGCGGCCGCCGCGCTGGCGCTGCTGGCCGGCGCCGGCTACTTCGGCTGGTACGCCCTGGGCGCCTTCGGCCCGAAGCTCACCGGCGGGCTCCTCGACGCTCCGGGCGAACTGGCGCGGGTGGCGGACGCGGTGGTCACCGGCGGCGAGCGCACGGGGGCGGGCGAGGCCGATTCGGCCGAGGCGCTGCGCCGGCGCGTGCTGGTGCGCCTCACGGCACGCGACGAGGTGCCGGAGATCACCCCGCGCATCACCCCCGAGGCCATCGCCGAGCTGGTGATGCGGCGCGAGGGGGGCGGTGACGCGACGAGCGCCATCGCCGCCGAGCTGCCGCGCCGGCCCGCTCCTGCGGCGGCGGGCGAGCGTAACGGGCCCCTCGGGGCCCACAGCGTGGGGCTGCGGGCGAAGCGCACCACCTGGGGGCAGGGC
>BEIP01000091.1 GCA_002898955.1 bacterium HR39
AGCGCGTGGCGCGGCTGCTGGCCATGAACCGGCCCGGCACGGTGGTCTGGTGCATGGGCGGCACCCAGCACCACAACGGTAACAACAACACCCGTGCCTACTGCATCCTGATGCTGGCTCTGGGCAACATCGGAGTCGCGGGCGGCGGTGCCAACATCTTCCGCGGCCACGACAACGTGCAGGGGGCCACGGATCTCGGGCTCGTCGCGCACGACCTGCCGGGCTACTACGGCCTTTCCGATGGTGCGTGGAAGCACTGGGCGCGGGTGTGGGACGTCGACTACGAGTGGCTGCTCGGCAACTTCGCGTCGAAGGAGCTCATGGAGCAGGCCGGCATCCCGGTCTCGCGCTGGATCGACGGCGTGCTCACCACGCCGGAGGAAGGGCTCGAGCAGCCGAACCCGATCCGGGCGATGTTCTTCTGGGGTCACGCCCCGAACTCGCAGACCCGCCTGCCGGAGATGAAGAAGGCGATGGAGCAGCTCGACCTGCTCGTCGTCGTCGACCCCTATCCGACCTTCACGGCGGTGCTGCACGACCGCACCGACGGGGTCTACCTGCTGCCGGCGGCCACCCAGTTCGAGACCTCCGGCTCGGTGACGGCCTCCAACCGCTCGCTGCAGTGGCGCGAGAAGGTGGTGGAGCCGCTGTTCGAGAGCAAGCCGGACCACGAGATCATGTATCTCCTCGCGAAGAAGCTCGACGAGGGGATCCCCGGCTTCTCGGAGAACCTGTTCAAGCACATTCAGGTGAACGGCACAGAGCCGGTGGTCGAGGACATCACCCGCGAGTTCAACCGCGGCATGTGGACCATCGGCTACACCGGCCAGTCGCCGGAGCGGATCAAGCTCCACATGCAGTACCAGTACGCCTTCGACAAGACCACCCTGCAGGCCAAGGGCGGCCCGGTCGACGGCGAATACTACGGCCTGCCGTGGCCGTGCTGGGGCAAGCCGGAACTCAAGCATCCGGGTACGCCGATCCTCTACGACACCAGCAAGCACGTGATGGAGGGCGGTCTGCCCTTCCGGGCGCGCTTCGGCGTGGAGTACGAGGGCGAGAACCTGCTGGCCGAGGGCAGCTGGACCAAGGGTTCGGAGATCCAGGACGGCTATCCCGAGTTCACCATGGAGCTGCTGATGCAGCTCGGCTGGGACAAGGACCTCACGCCCGAGGAGCGGCAGGTCATCGAGTCCATCGCCGGGCCCAAGACCAACTGGAAGACCGACCTCTCCGGCGGCATCCAGCGGGTGGCCCTGATGCACGGCTGCGCGCCCTTCGGCAACGCCAAGGCGCGCTGCTACGTGTGGAACTTCCCGGATCCGATCCCGCTGCACCGGGAGCCGCTGTACACGCCGCGGCGTGACCTGGTCGCCAAGTATCCGACCTACGAGGACCGGAAGTTCTACCGTCTGCCCACCCTCTACCGGTCGGTTCAGGAGAAGGACTGGTCGAAGGACTATCCGATCATCCTCACCTCGGGCCGTCTGGTGGAGTACGAGGGCGGCGGCGACGAGACCCGCTCCAATCTGTGGCTGGCCGAGCTGCAGCAGCACATGTTCGTGGAGATCAACCCGTACGACGCCAACTCGCTCGGCATCCGCGACGGCCAGATGGTGTGGGTCGAGGGTCCGCCGAACCCCTCGGGCGTGTCCGGCCGGGTGCTGGTGATGGCCATGGTCACGGAGCGCGTGGGCCGCGGCGTCGCCTTCATGCCGTTCCACTTCGGCGGCTGGTTCCAGGGCGAGGACCGGCGGCACAAGTACCCGGCGGGTACGGATCCGTACGTGCTGGGCGAGGCATGCAACACCGCCCAGACCTACGGCTACGACTCCGTGACCCAGATGCAGGAGACCAAGACCACGCTGTGCCGGATCCGGCCTGCGTGAGGGAGGTGAACCATGGCACGCATGCGCTTCCTGTGCGACGCCGAGCGCTGCATCGAGTGCAACGCCTGCGTCACCGCCTGCAAGAACGAGCACCTCGTCCCGTGGGGCATCAACCGGCGCCGTGTGGTCACCATCAACGACGGCGTGCCGGGGGAGCGGTCCATCTCCATCGCCTGCATGCACTGCTCGGATGCGCCGTGCATGGCCGTGTGCCCGGTGGACTGCTTCTACCAGACGGCCGAGGGCATCGTCCTGTGGAACAAGGACCTGTGCATCGGCTGCGGCTACTGCTTCTACGCCTGCCCGTTCGGGGCGCCGCAGTATCCGCAGGCGGGCAACCTCGGCACCCGCGGCAAGATGGACAAGTGCACCTTCTGCGCCGGCGGTCCCGAACCGGTCGGCAGCGTGGAGGAGTTCACGAAGTACGGCCGCAACCGCATCGCCGAGGGCAAGCTGCCGCTGTGTGCGGAGATGTGCGCCACCAAGGCGCTCCTGGCGGGTGACGGGGACGTGATCGCCGACATCTACCGCGAGCGGGTGGTTGCGCGCGGCTTCGGCTCCGGTGCCTGGGGCTGGGGCACCGCCTACGGCATCAAGGGCGGCATCTGACGAACCGCGGCGGACCGCGGCTGTCGCCGCGGCCCGCCCGGCCGCGGTGCGGGCGGGGCGGCGGGAAACCCGCCGCCCCGCCGTTGCCCGCGGGCTGCTGAACGGGATGGTGCGCGATGGCACAGGCTCCGACGGAGCACGGGCGGGCGGACGACGGCATGCCGCTGTGGCTGCGGCTGCCGCTGGCCATGGCCATCCTCCTGCTCCTGCTGTGGGCCTCCTGGGGATTCCGCGAGCGCCTGCAGGCGTACGGCCCGGTGGACCTCGAGAAGGGTTCCTATCCGCTGGCCGCCGAGAAGGGGCCTCCGCCCGACGCGGTGGAGGCGACGCGGCTGCGGGCGCGCGAGCTGTTCGCGCCCTGAACCGCTGGGGACGATCCATGTCGCGAACCGATCGCATCCGGCGCTACTTCGGCCTCGCCGGCATCGTCGGCATGTTCTGGGTGGTGCCCTTCCTGCTGGTCTCGGCCCAGGCGCCCGAGCCGGCCGGTCCGACGCCGGCGGGCGAGCGGGTCGCGCCGGCGCCGTCCGGCGTGCGTCCGCCGGAGCTGGGCGTGCCCCTGCTGGTCCCGGACGAGGAGGCGGCGAAGGATCCGGCGCGGGCGCTGGAGGAGACCTACCGCCGCATGCACGCACCGGTGACCCCGCCGCGGCTGCCGCGGGGGGCCGAGCGGGCTGAGGGTGCGCCGCTGCCGCCGGGGGCCGGCGTCGAGCAGCTCGTCCACCCGCCGCTTTCCGCTCCGATCGAGGCGCGTCCACCGGAGGCGCGCGTTCCGCCGCCGGGCCCTCAGGCCCTGCCGGTGACCGCCATACCCCAGCCCGCGCGCACCGACATGTGGCGGGACATCCGTCGCGGCGTGGCCGGCTATGTGCCCGTACCCGACCCCGTGGCCGGCATCGCCATCCAGTCGGAGGGCGAGGCGTGGCGCACCGTCCGGCTCGGGGCCTATCGCGCCTATGCCGCCTGGTTCCTCGCGCTGGTGGTGGCGCTGCTCGCCGTGTTCTACATCCTGCGCGGGCGCATCCGCCTCGACCATCCGCCCACCGGCATCCGCATCCCGCGGTTCAATGTCCTCGAGCGCTTCACCCACTGGCTCACCGCCGTCTGCTTCATCGTTCTGGCCATCACCGGCCTCAACCTCATGTACGGCCGCGACGTGCTGATGCCGCTCCTCGGCAAGGAGACCTTCGCGGCCCTCACCATGTGGGGCAAGCAGCTGCACGACTCGCTGGCTTTCGGCTTCATGCTGGGCGTGGCGCTCATGTTCGTGCAGTGGGTGTGGTACAACCTGCCCACGCGGGTGGACATCCAGTGGCTGCTGCGCGGCGGCGGTCTTTTCGGCGGCGGCCACCCCCCGGCGTGGAAGTTCAACGCCGGCCAGAAGCTGATCTTCTGGATCGTCGTGCTGGGCGGGCTGTCCCTTTCGATGTCGGGGCTGCAGCTGCTGTTTCCGTACCAGTTCCACTACTTCGACACGACGTTCCGCATCCTGAACGAATGGTTCGGGACGAACCTCCCCACCGGCCTCACGCCCATCGCCGAACAGCAGCTCGCCACGCTGTGGCACGGCACGGTCGCCACCTTCATGATCGGCGTCATCCTCGCCCACATCTACATCGGCTCGCTGGGCATGGAGGGCGCCTTCGGGGCCATGTGGGACGGCGAGGTGGACCTCGAGTGGGCGCGCGAGCACCACAGCCTGTGGGTCGAGCAGCTGGAACGGCAGGGCGTCCTGCCGCAGGCGGCGGAATGACGCCGATGCGCAGACTCGCGGCACTCCCGACCACGGTGGTCGGCCTGCTGGCCGCGGGCGCCGTGGCGGCGCTCACGCCCGAGCAGGCGGCCGAACGCGTGGCGGAGCGCTACGGGGTCGAGGTGCTGCGGGTACGCGAGCTGCGGATCGACCACCGGCGGATCTACGCGCTCACGGTCGTGCAGCCGGGGGGCGACCGGAACGGCGCCTTCCAGATCGGCGAGCTGTGGGTGGACTCGGAGACCGGCGAGCCGGTGCCGCGCCTGCTGCACCGGGCCGAGGGCTACGAACTGCCGCCGCCGCGCGTGTCCGGCATTCCCGAGCCCACCGCCCGCGAGCTGCGCGAGTGGAGCTTCGAGGGTCCGCCGCCGCACTGAGGTCCGGCCATGAGCGAGCCCGTCCGTCCGCGCCTCCCGATGGTCCTGCTGGCCGCCCTGTCCGTGGTGCTCGCCGTCGGCCGCGCCGGGGCCGGCGAGCCGTGGGTGGTGCACGGCGGGCCGGTGCGGGATCTGGCGGCGGTGCCGGGCACGGAGACGGTCGCGAGCGTCGGCTTCGACTATGCTCTCGCCCTCACCTCCCTCGCCGACGGGGGGTTGCTGCTCCGTATCACCGCCCACGACGATCCCGCCACGGCGGTGGCGGTGCTGCCGGACGGCAGCGCCGTGCTCACGGCCGGCGACGACGCGACGGTGGCCCTCTGGGGCCTGCCGGAGGGGCGCGAGCCGGCCCGCCGCCGCGCGCATGCCGGCAAGATCGGTGACCTGACGGTGGCGGCGGACGGCACGCTCGCGGCGAGCGCCGGCTGGGACGGGGCGGTGGTGGTCTGGCGGCTGCCGGAACTCGCCGAGGTCCGCCGCTTCACCGATCCGGCCGCCCGCTTCACCTCGGTGGCCTTCGCACCGGGCGGCGATGCGCTCGTGGCCTCCGACCACGCCGGGGCCCTGCGGGCCTGGCGGCTGTCGGACGGGCGGCCACTGTGGCAGAGGGAAGGCGCGGGCTTCCCGATCACCCACATCCGCGTCCGCGGGCAGCGGATCTATGCGGGGCTCGTCGACGGCACGATCCGCGGCTACGACCTCGCCGAGGGGCGCGAGGTGGTGCGGCTAGAGGGGCAGGAGCGGCCGGTTACGGCGCTGGATGCGGATCCCGCCGGCCGGATCCTCGCGAGCGGCACCGCGAAGGGGACCATATACCTCTGGAACGTCCCCGAAGCGCGCGGCGAGCGCGTGATCCGCAGCCCCGGCGGGCCGGTGTGGGCGCTCGCCTTCACTCCGGACGGCGGGCGGCTGGTCTCCGGCCACGACGACGGGGCGCTCCGGCTGTGGAGCGTTCCCGACGGCGCCTTCCTCGCCGGCCCGCTCGTGACCTTCGTGGCGGCCAGCGGGCGCCTCGCCGCGGGTGACGCGGACGATCCCGGCGCGCGCATGTTCCGCAAGTGTGCCGTGTGCCATTCGCTCACGCCCGATTCCGAGAACCGGGCCGGGCCCACCTTCCACCGGCTGATGGGCCGGCCGGCGGGTGCGGTTCCGGGCTATCCCTACAGCGAGGCCCTGAAGAAGAGCGGCATCGTGTGGACGAAAGAGACGCTGGAGAAGCTCTTCGAGCTGGGTCCGCACGAGTTCGTGCCGGGATCGCGCATGCCGCTGCAGAAGATCGCGGATCCGGAGCTGCGCCGGGCGCTGGTCGACTACATCGCGCGGATCACCGGCGCCGGGGCGACGCAGGTGCAGAACGGAGGGAGCGGATGAAGGCCTTTCTCGCCGCACTGGTGGCGGCCATCCTGATCTTCGTCGCGGCCCAGGTGGCCTTCACCTGGCTGCAGCCGGCCACGAGCTCGGCGGTGGCGAAGAGCGTGCCGGGCTCGGTCCGCCTCGATCCGGTGGACCTGCCGTCGCCCCACGGAACGCTGCGCAGGCTGCCGCAGACGGGCGAGTGAGCCTTGCCGCCCGGGCGCGGG
>BEIP01000092.1 GCA_002898955.1 bacterium HR39
CGGACCGTCGGCGCCGGACGTGGGCGACTGGGTGCGGCTGCTCCCGCACGACTGGGACGGCGACGGCCCGGACGACGCGCTGCTGCAGGTGGACCTCGACGGCCCCGGCAGCCAGCACGTGTTCGTGGGCGTCGCCTCGCTCCTGAACACGCCGCACACCGTCGCCATCGACCAGCTGCTGGCGCCGGATTCCGGCGGAGCGATCGTCTGAGACCCGCCGGCCGGGGTGGATCGACGGACGGGGCCGGGAGACCGGCCCCGTTTCGCATCTGCGAAAAAAAACCTGCGACGCTCCGTCCCCGCGTGCTTGCACCGCGGAAAAGGCGGCGCTAGACGGGCGGCGATCGCGCGGACCCCGGATCCTCCGCCGGAGAGGCCAAGGCCATGGCACGCAGGAAGATCGCCCTCGTGGGCGCCGGCCAGATCGGCGGCACGCTCGCCCACCTGATCGCGCTCAAGAGGCTCGGCGACGTGGTGCTGTTCGACATCGTCGAGGGCATGCCGCAGGGCAAGGCGCTCGACCTCGCCGAGTGCTCGCCCGTCGCCCACGTCGACGTCGAGCTGCGCGGCACCAACGACTACGCGGACATCGAGGGGGCCGACGTGGTGGTGGTCACCGCCGGCCTGCCCCGCAAGCCGGGCATGAGCCGCGACGACCTGCTGAACACCAACGCCGGCATCGTCCGCACCGTGGCGGAGAACATCGCCCGCTACTGCCCGAACGCCTTCGTCGTGGTCGTCACCAACCCGCTGGATGCGATGGTGTACGTCATGCAGAAGGTCTCGGGCCTGCCCACCAACATGGTGGTGGGCATGGCGGGCGTGCTGGATTCGGCCCGCTTCCGCTACTTCCTCGCCGAGGAGTTCGGCGTCTCGGCCGAGGACGTCACCGCCTTCGTGCTGGGCGGCCACGGGGATACCATGGTGCCGCTCGTGCGCTACTCCCACGTCGCCGGCATTCCGGTGCCCGATCTGGTGCGCATGGGCTGGACCACGCAGGAGCGCATCGACGCCATCGTGCAGCGAACCCGCGACGGCGGTGCCGAGATCGTGAAGCTGCTCAAGACCGGCTCCGCCTTCTACGCGCCGGCCCATTCGGTGATCACCATGGTCGAGTCCTACCTGCTGGACCGCAAGCGGGTGCTGCCCTGCGCCGCCTATCTGAACGGCGAATACGGGGTGAAGGGGCTCTACGTCGGCGTGCCGGTGGTGATCGGCAAAGGTGGCGTGGAGAGGGTGATCGAGATCGACCTCACGCCGGAGGAGAGGGCCGCCTTCGAGCGCTCGGTGCAGCACGTGCGCGAGCTGTGCGAGGCGGTGCAGCTGTGAGGGCGGCGAGCGGAACGGTGGTGCGATGAACATCCACGAGTACCAGGCGAAGGAACTCCTGCGCCGCTACGGCGTGGCGGTGCCGCGCGGCAGGGTGGCGTGGACGCCGGAGGAGGCGGAGGCGGCCGCCCGCGAGCTCGGCGGCAGCCTCTGGGTGGTGAAGGCGCAGATCCACGCCGGCGGCCGCGGCAAGGCCGGCGGCGTGAGGCTCGCGCGCTCGCCCGGGGAAGTGCGCCAGATCGCGGCCGAACTCATCGGCCGGCCGCTGGTGACCCACCAGACCGGCCCCGAGGGGCGCGTGGTCAAACGGGTGCTGGTGGAGGAGGGCTGTGAGATCGACCGCGAGCTCTACCTGGGCTGCGTGGTGGACCGCGCAAGCGGCCGGGTGACCTTCATGGCCTCGGCCGAGGGCGGCGTGGAGATCGAGGAGGTGGCCGCCCGCTCGCCCGAGAAGATCGTGCGCGCCGCCGTCGATCCCGCCACCGGCTTCATGCCATACATCGGCCGGCGCCTCGCCTTCGCCGTGGGCCTGCCGAAGGAGCTGGTGCGCAAGGCGGTGGCCTTCACCGAGGGGGTGTATCGCTGCTTCGTCGAGACGGATGCCAGCCTCGTCGAGATCAATCCGCTGGTGGTGACCCGCGGCGGCGATCTGCTGGCGCTCGACGCCAAGATGAACTTCGACGACAACGGCCTGTTCCGCCAGCCGCAGATCGCCGAGCTGCGCGATCTCGACGAGGAGGACCCGCTGGAGGTCGAGGCGGCGCGCCACGGGCTCAACTACGTCAAGCTCGACGGCAACATCGGCTGCATGGTCAACGGCGCCGGCCTCGCCATGGCCACCATGGACATCATCAAGCTCTACGGCGGCGAGCCGGCCAACTTCCTCGACGTCGGCGGCGGCGCCGACAGGGACCGGGTGGCGGCGGCCTTCCGCCTGCTGCTGTCCGATCCCAAGGTGGAGGCGGTGCTGGTCAACATCTTCGGCGGCATCGTGCGCTGCGACGTGATCGCCGAGGGCATCGTCGCCGCCGCCCGCGAGGTGTCGCTCGATCTGCCCCTGGTGGTGCGCCTCGAGGGCACCAACGTGGAACTGGGGCGCAGGATCCTCGCCGGATCGGGCCTGCCCATCATTCCGGCCGAGGATCTCGAGGACGCCGCGAAGAAGGTCGTCGAAGCCGCGAGGAAGGCCCGCTGATGTCCATTCTCGTCGATTCCGGCACGAAGGTCATCTGCCAGGGCTTCACCGGTGCCCAGGGCACCTTCCACTCCGAGCAGATGATCGCCTACGGAACCCGTCTCGTCGGCGGCGTGACACCGGGCAAGGGCGGGACCACCCATCTGGGACTGCCGGTGTTCGACACCGTCGCCGAGGCGGTGGAGAAGACCGGGGCCGACGCCAGCGTGATCTTCGTGCCCGCCCCGCACGCCGCGGATGCCATCGTCGAGGCGGTGGACGCCGGCGTGCCGCTCGTGGTGTGCATCACCGAGGGCATCCCCGTGCTCGACATGGTGCGGGTCAAGCGGGCGCTCTCCGGCTCGCGCACCCGTCTCGTCGGACCCAACTGCCCGGGCGTGATCACGCCGGGCCAGTGCAAGATCGGCATCATGCCCGGCCACATCCACATGCCGGGCAAGGTGGGCCTCGTCTCGCGCTCCGGCACCCTCACCTACGAGGCGGTGTGGCAGACCACCAAGCTCGGTCTGGGGCAGAGCACCTGCGTGGGCATCGGCGGCGATCCGGTGAAGGGGACCGAATTCGTCGAGGTCGTCGAGATGTTCCTCGACGATCCCCAGACCGAGGTGATCGTCATCATCGGCGAGATCGGCGGCACCGCCGAGGAGGAGGCGGCGGCCTTCCTCGCCGCGCACCCGAAGCGCAAGCCCGCCGCCGCCTTCATCGCCGGCCGCACGGCGCCGCCCGGGCGGCGCATGGGCCACGCCGGGGCCATCATCGCCGGCGGCAAGGGCGGGGCGGAGGAGAAGATCCGCGCCCTGCGCGAGGCCGGCATCGTGGTGGCGGAGAACCCGGCACGCATCGGCGAGGCCGTGGTGGAGGCGCTGCGGCGCGGATGAGGCGTGGACGGGAGCGCGGGCGACGTTAACTGAATGGCAGGAAACGGTCGGCAGAACCGTCACCGCTCGGCCCCGGAGGTGGTGAACCATGTCGGATCGCCTCGAGCTCCTCGAGACGTCGTTCCTTTACGGCGCCAACGCTCCCTTCATCGAGGAGCTGTTCGCCCGCTACCTCGCCGATCCCCAAAGCGTCGATCCGAGCTGGCGGGCCTTCTTCGGCCAGCTCGCCGCCGAGGACCGGCAGCTGTTCGAACGCATGCGGCGGGCGCTTTCCGAGCGCCCGTCACGCGTCTTCGGCCCGGTGAGCCTGAGCATCGACGATCCGGACACCCGGGCGCTCATCCGCGATCACCTGCGGCTGATCATGATGATCCGCGCCTATCGCGTGCGCGGACACCTGATCGCCGACCTCGATCCGCTGGGGCTCACCCGCCGCACCTACCACCCCGAGCTGGATCCGCGCACCTACGGCTTCACCGAGGCCGACTGGGACCGTGAATTCTACCTCGATTACGTCCTCGGCCTCGAGAAGGCGACGCTGCGCCAGGTCATGGAGGTGCTCCACCGCACCTACTGCAGCACGGTGGGTGTGGAGTTCATGCACATCCAGGATCCGGACGAGAAGGCCTGGATCCAGCGCACCATCGAGGGCACCGGCGGCGTCTTCGACACCACGCCCGAGGAAAAGCGCGAGATCCTGCTGCAGCTCACCCGGGCCGAGGCCTTCGAGACCTTCCTGCACCGCAAGTTCCCCGGCACCAAGCGCTTCGGCGTCGACGGCGGCGAGTCCACCATCGCCGCGATCGAGGCGGTGATCCGCGCCGCCTCGGATCTCGGTGCCGAGGAGATGGTGATCGGCATGGCCCATCGCGGCCGGCTCAACGTGCTGGCCAACGTGATGGGCAAACCGTACGCCGCCATCCTCTCCGAGTTCCAGGGCGAGGCGGTGGTGGACCAGGTGCTGGGCTCGGGCGACGTCAAGTACCACCTCGGCACCTCCACCGACCGCACCATGCCCAGCGGGCGGAGGATGCACCTCTCGCTCACGCCCAATCCCTCGCACCTCGAGGCGGTCGATCCGGTGGTGATGGGCAAGACCCGCGCCAAGCAGCGGCTGCGCGGCGATACGGAGCGCCAGCGGGTGTGGTCGCTGCTGATCCACGGCGATGCCGCCTTCATCGGCCAGGGCGTGGTGCACGAGTGCTTCGAGATGTCCCAGCTGCGGGGCTATCGGGTCGGCGGCACCATCCACATCGTCGTCAACAACCAGATCGGCTTCACCACGAGCCCGGCCTACGCCCGCAGCTCGCCCTATCCCTCCGACGTGGCGCGGGGCGTCCAGGCGCCGGTGTTCCACGTCAACGGCGACGATCCGGTGGCGGTGGTGCAGGTGGCCAAGCTCGCCGCCGAGTACCGCAGGCAGTTCCAGAAGGACGTGGTCATCGACCTGTGGTGCTACCGGCGTCACGGCCACAACGAGAGCGACGAACCGAGCTTCACCCAGCCGCTCATGTACAAGAAGATCGCCCAGCACCCCACGGTGCGGCAGATCTTCGCGCGGCGGCTCGAGCAGGAGGGGGTGATCGCGCCGGGCGAGGCGCAGGCCATGTGGGACGCCTGCATGCGCGAACTGGAGGCCGCCCACGAGGCCTCGCGCGGCTATCGCCCCAACAAGGCGGACTGGCTGGAGGGCGACTGGCGGGGTCTTCGCGCCGCCCCGCCCGGCTACGTGCGCGGCTCCACCGCGGTGGCGATCGAGCGGCTGCGCGAGCTCGGGCTGAAGATGACGGAGCTGCCCGAGTGGCTCGACGTGCACCCGCGCCTTCGCCGCATCATCGCCCAGCGGCGCCGGGCCATCGAGGCGGGCGAGGGGATCGACTGGGCCACGGCCGAGCACCTCGCCTTCGCCACCCTGCTGGTGGAGGGCTTCGCCGTGCGCCTCTCGGGCGAGGACGTGGGCCGCGGCACCTTCTCCCAGCGCCACGCCATCATCGTCGACCAGACCACCGAGGAGAGGTACATCCCCCTCGCGCATCTCGCACCCGACCAGGCGCCGGTGGAGATCGTCGACAGCATGCTCTCGGAGGAGGGCGTGCTGGGGTTCGAGTACGGCCACTCCATCGCCGATCCCAACTGCCTCACCATCTGGGAGGCGCAGTTCGGCGACTTCGCCAACGGCGGACAGGTCTACTTCGACCAGTTCATCAGCTCCGGCGAGAGCAAGTGGCTGCGCATGTCGGGGCTGGTGTGCCTGCTGCCGCACGGCTACGAGGGGCAGGGGCCGGAGCACAGCTCGGCGCGCATCGAGCGCTTCCTGCAACTCTACGCCGAGAACAACATGCAGATCTGCAACTGCACGACTCCGGCCAACTTCTTCCACGTGCTGCGGCGGCAGCTGCACCGTGACTTCCGTAAACCCCTGATCGTCTTCACGCCCAAGTCGCTGCTGCGCCACCGCCGCTGCATCTCCACCCTCGCCGACATGGGGCCCGGCACCAGCTTCCACCGGGTGCTCTACGAGCGGCCGCCCTCCGAGGCCGACCGGGCGGTGCGGCGGGTGATCCTGTGCAGCGGCAAGGTCTACTACGACCTGCTCGAGGAGCGGGAGTGCCGGGGGCTCGAGGAGGAGGTGGCGATCGTGCGCATCGAGCAGCTCGCCCCCTTCCCGCACGAGCCGCTGGTGGAGGAGCTCGCGCGCTATCCGGCCGACGCCGTCCACGTGTGGTGCCAGGAGGAGCCGCGCAACATGGGCGCCTGGTCCTTCGTGGCGCCGCGCATCGAGCGCATCCTCGAGATCGG
>BEIP01000093.1 GCA_002898955.1 bacterium HR39
GATGGACGTTGACGTCCACCCGCTCCGGCGGCAGCTCCAGAAACACCGCCGCCACCGGATGGCGCCCGTGGGGCAGCAGATCACCGTAGGCCGCCCGCAGGCAGCCCGCCATGGTGCGGTCGCGCACCGGCCGGCCGTTCACGAACAGGTACTGGTGGCGGGCGTGGTTGCGGTGGACGGCCGGCAGCGCGAGCAGGGCGCGCACCACCAGCCCGTCCCGCTCCTCGTGGGCCTCCACCACCGCCTCGCCCACGTCCCGGCCCAGCAGCGCCGCGATGCGTTCCGGCACGAAGCCGCGCGGCCCGTCCGACGCGGCCGCGAGATCCAGCACCGGTCGCCCGTCCACGACGAGGCGGAAGGCCACGCCCGGCCAGGCCATGGCGCTGCGCCGCACCACCTCGGCCGCGGCCTCGGCTTCGGCCCGGGCGCCCTTGAGGAACCTGCGGCGCGCCGGCAGTTCGGCGAAGAGGTCCCTCACCTCCACCCGCGTGCCCGGCCGGCCCGCGGCCGGCTCCAGCCGCCCGCGGCGGCCGAAGGTGACGGTGATGCGGTGGGCTTCCGGCGCCCCGTGCGGCCGGCTGGTGATGGAAAGCCGCGCCACCGCGCCGATGGAGGGCAGCGCCTCGCCGCGGAAGCCCAGGGTGGTGATGCGGACGAGCTGGTCGTCGGCGAGTTTCGAGGTGGCGTGGCGCTCGACGGCCAGCGCCAGATCCTCCGGATCCATGCCGCAGCCGTCGTCCTCCACCAGCACCAGCGCGAGGCCGCCTTCGGCCAGCTCGACGGACGTGCGCCGCGCGCCGGCATCCAGCGCGTTGTCCACGAGCTCGCGCACCACCGAGGCGGGCCGCTCCACCACCTCGCCGGCGGCGATGCGGTCGACCACGTGGTCGGGCAGCAGGCGGATGCGGCTCATCCCGCGCGGGTCGGCTCCAGTCCCTCGGGCTGTCCGGCGACGGCGATGAGGATGTCACGGGAGAACAGCCGCGCACAGACCCGGCGCACGTCTTCCGGTGTGAGGGCCTCGATGTAGGCGTTGCGCCTTTCCAGATAGTCCCGTCCGAGCTTTTGCACCGACATGGTCACCAGCATGCGGGCGACGCTGTCGTTGCTGGTGAAGCGCAGCGGGAAGGAGCCGATGAGATAGGTCTTGGCGTCGGCGACGTCCTTCTCCCCGACGTCCCCCTCGGCCATGCGCCGGCACTCGCGCGCCACCAGTCCGATGGCCGTCTTGACGTTCTCGTTGGAGGTGGCGAGCCCGCCCATCCACAGCGGGCAGTGCACCAGGTCCATCAGGTACGAATAGACGCCGTAGACCAGCCCGCGCTTTTCGCGGATCTCCTCGGTGAGGCGCGAGGAGAAGCCGCCGCCACCGAGGATGTAGTTGGCCACATAGGCGGCGTAGAAGTCGGGATCGTGGCGGTCGATCCCCTCGTGGCCGAAGACCACGACGCTCTGCGGCACGGGCAGGGGCTCGACCACCACTCCCGCACGCTGCAGAGTGGTGGCGGGAACCGGGGGAAGCTGCGGCGCTTCCGGCAGGCTGCCGAAGGCGGCATCGAGCAGATCGGCCAGCTCCCCGGGCGTGATGTCGCCGGCCACGCCCACGTGGAGATTGCCGCGCGCGAGCCGCGTGCGGGTGAGCTCGACCAGGTCCTCGCGCGTGATGGCCGCCACCGTCTCGGGCGTGCCGCGCACCGCGCGCGCATAGGGGTGGGCGCCGAAGGCCTCGCGGAACCAGGCCAGCCCGGCGCGGTCGTTCGGATCGCTCTCGCGCCGGCGCAGCTCGGTGAGGATCTGGGCGCGGATCCGCTCCACCGCCTCCTCCTCGAAGCGCGGCTCGGTGAGCGCGAGCATGAGCAGCTCCACCGCGAGATCGCGGTTCTCGTTCAGGGTCTCCAGCCGGCCGGAGAAGCCGTCGCGATCGGCGTCGAAGGACAGGCGGATGGCGTTGTCCTCGAGGGCGGCCCGGAAGCTGCCGCTGTCGTAGGGTCCCGCACCCTCGTCCAGCAGCCCCGAGGCCATGTTGGCGAGCCCCGCCTTTTCCGGCGGGTCCTGCGCGGCCCCGGCATCGGCGAAGACGAAACGCACGGAGATGAAGGGCGTGCTGGGCTCGCGCAGCAGGTACGCCCGCACGCCGCTCCGGCCGACCACCTCCTCCACGCGGGGGTTCGGTCCCGCGGCCGCAGCGGCGGTCACGATTCCGGGTGCCACCAGTCCCACTCCCGTGGCTGCCATGAAGGTCCGGCGCGAGAGACCGGTCATGCCCGCTCCTCCGGCTTCGCGCGCAGCCGGCCGATCACCGCGAGGTCCGGATCGAGCACCGCCCTCGCCTCGGCGTGGACCTGCTCCGGCGTCACCCGGCGGATGAGCTCGGGCCAGGCCTCCACGTCCGCCACCGTGCCGCCGGTGGTCAGCGTGGTGCCGAAGATGCGGGCGATGCCGTTCAGCGAGTCCTTGGCGTAGGTGGCCTCCGCCACCATGCGCCGGCGCACCCGCGCCACCTCCTCCTCGCCCGGCGCCTCCTCGCGGATGCGGGTGATCTCCTCGAACAGCGCCGCCTCCACCTCCTGCGGGTCCACGCCCGGCCGCGGGCTCGCCCACAGCCGGAAGGTGGAGGTGTCGAGGGAGGCGGAACGGTACCAGCAGCCGGCGCTCGCCGCGATGGCCCGCTCCACCACGAGGCTGCGGTAGAGGCGGCTGGTGGTGCCGCCACCGAGCAGATCCGCGAGCACCTCGAGCGCGTGGGTCCGCTCGGGCGAGCCGTCGCGGGTGCCCGGCGCGAGGAAGGAGACGGCCACCGAGGGCTGGCGCACGCGGGCGTCGGCCAGCTCGACGATGCGCCGCGTTTGCGGCTCCGGCTCCTGCACCCGCCGCCGCTCGGGCACCGGCCGTGCGGGGATGGCGCCGTAGATGCGCGCGGCGAGCGGCTCCAGCTCCTCGCGGGTGATGTCGCCCACCACGATCAGGACGGCGTTGTTGGGGGCGTACCAGGTGCGGTAGAAGTCGAGGGCGTCCTCGCGCGTGTAGCTGCGGATCTCGTGCATCCACCCGATCACCGGCAGGCGGTAGGGGTGGTGGAGGTAGCGCACCGCGGTGAGGCGCTCGTCGAGCAGCGCCGCCGGGTCGTTGTCGATGCGCTGGCGCCGTTCCTCGACGATCACGTCCCGCTCGGTCAGGCAGTCCTCTTCGGAAAGCCGCAGGTTGACCATGCGGTCCGCCTCCATCTCCATCACCGTGGCGAGATGGCGGCGGGCGATCATCTGGAAATAGGCCGTGAAATCGTAGCCTGTCATGGCGTTGTCTTCGCCGCCGAGACGGGCCACGATCTTGGAGAACATTCCGGGCGGGATCTTCGCCGTGCCCTTGAACATCAGGTGTTCGAGGTAGTGCGGCAGCCCCGACTTGCCCGGCGGGCTGTCGGCGGTGCCCACCCGGTACCAGACCCAGTGGGCCACCACCGGAGCCCGGTGGTTCTCCACCAGCACCACCTCCATGCCGTTGTCGAGAGTGAAGGTGGTGGGGTGGAAGAAGCCGGAGCCGGTCACCTCCCGTTCCTCCTCCCGGCGCATGGCGTTCACGGGCTCTCCTCCTTCGACGGCTCGGGCCGCAGCATCTCCGGAGGCGGGGCCACCACCCGCTCGACCCGCGGATCCTGCGAGAGCCGCTCCGCTTCCTTCACCGGATCGAGCACCTCGCCTTCGGCGGGCTGCGCGCGCTGCTTCTTCTGCCAGGGGAGCACGAACAGCGAGCGCACGCCGCCCTCGCGCCGCGCCCGCTCCTCGGCGGCGAGCGTCGTGCGGATCCGCGGATCCGGCTTCACCTTCACCGCCCGCAGCAGCGCCTCCTCGCCCGGTCCGAGCCCGGACGGTCCGCCCCCTTCGCCGAGCAGCAGCTCCCGCACCTCGGTCTCGGGCCGCTCCACCGCGGCCGTGCGCGTTCCCGGCGGCGGCAGGGTGAAGTCCTTCGGGATCTCGAGGGGCTTGTGGCGCACCGTCTGGAACTCGTCCGGAACGGGGCGCACCAGCCCGAGCTTCTGCTGCAGCGTGCCCTCGCAGCCGGCCAGCAGCACCACGGCGGCCGCGACCGCGACGCCGCGCGCCATCCCCTTCATGCGCACCTCCTCCCCCCGCGGGCAGCCGCGAGGCTCTCGCCGAGCAGCCACAGCACGCCGCCCACCACCGCGGCGTCGGCCAGGTTGAACGCGGGCCAGTGCCAGCCCGCCGCGTGCAGGTCGACGAAGTCGACCACCGCACCATGGCGCAGCCGATCGTACACATTGCCGAGCGCCCCGCCCAGCACCGTCCACAGCGCGAAGCGCGCCATCGGCCGGTCCTCGCGCAGCGCCCACCACAGCAGCAGCGCGGCGATCGCGACGGCGAGCAGGACGAGCAGCCAGGGCGCCGCCGCCCCCAGCCCGCCCAGAAGCCCGAAGCTCACCCCGCGGTTGTAGACCAGCACGATGTTCAGGAAGGGCAGCACCGGCACCACCTCGCCCGGCTCCAGCGCCCGCAGCACGAGGAGCTTGCTCGCGCGGTCCGCCCCGAAGACGGCGAGGGCGGCGAGCAGACCGGCGAGATGCGCCGCGCCCTCACGCACCGGCCGCGCTCTCCAGCTCGGCGACGGCGTGCGCACAGCGCGGGCAGAGCTCCGTCCGCTCGTCCACCGTCTCCAGGATCTGCCAGCAGCGGGCGCACTTGCGCCCCCGTGCCGGCCGGAACACCACGCCCACGCCGGGGACGTCCGCGAGGCGGAAGGCGTCCTCGGGCGGTTCGCCCACCACCACGTCGATGCCGCTGGTGATGGCCAGCTCGGCGAGGTCCACCCCCTCGAGCGCCTTCGCGTCCTCGGCCGCCACATAGACCACAGGGCAGGCCTCGAGGCTCGCGCCGATGCGCCTGTTCCTGCGCTCCACCTCGAGCGCGCCCGTGACCACCCGCCGCACCCGGCGCACCCGCTCCCAGCGCCGGGCGAGCTCCGGATCGTGCCACTCGGCCGGAATCTCCGGGAAGAGCTGCAGGTGCACCGAGGAGTCCTCGCCGGGACGGCGGGCGATCCACGCCTCCTCGGCGGTGAACACCAGCACCGGGGCGAGCCAGCGCACGAGGCACTCGAACAGGTGATCGAGCACGGTGCGCGCCGCGCGCCGGCGCGGGCTGGTGGGGAGGTCGCAGTAGAGCGAATCCTTGCGGATGTCGAAGTAGAAGGCCGAAAGGTCGGTGGCGCAGAAGGCGTGCAGGGCCGTGTAGAAACGCTGGAAATCGTAGTCCTCGATGCAGCGGCGGTGCAGCCGGTCGAGCTCGGAGAGCCGGTGCAGGACCCAGCGCTCCAGTTCGGGCATCTCCCCGCGTCCCACCCGCTCCTCCTCGGAGAAGCCGGAGAGGTTGCCGAGGATCCAGCGCAGGGTGTTGCGCAGCCGCCGGTACTGGTCGGCCATGCCCTGCAGGATCTCCTCGCCGATGCGGATGTCCTCGGTGTAGTCGGCCGAGACCACCCACAGCCGCAGGATGTCGGCGCCGTGGGTCTTCATGAGATCGAGCGGCGAGATCACGTTGCCGAGGGACTTGGACATCTTGCGCCCCTCGGCGTCCACCACGAAGCCGTGGGTGAGGACTTCCTCGTAGGGCGCGCGGCCGCGGGTGCCGCAGGCCTCGAGCAGCGAGCTCTGGAACCAGCCGCGGTGCTGGTCCGACCCCTCGAGATAGAGGGTGGCGGGCCACTTCAGCTCCGGGCGGCGCTCCAGCACGATGGCGTGAGTCGAGCCCGAGTCGAACCACACGTCGAGGATGTCGCGCACCTGCTCCCACTCTTCGGCGCGGTAGCGCCCGCCGAGGAACTCCTGCGGATCGCGGGTCCACCAGGCGTCCGCCCCCTCCTCTTCGAAGGCGCGGGCGATGCGCTCGATCACCTCGGGATCCTTCAGCACCTCGCCGCTTTCGCGGTGGACGAAGAGGGCGATGGGCACGCCCCAGGCCCGCTGGCGCGAGATGCACCAGTCGGGACGGCTCTCCACCATGGCGCGGATGCGGTTGCGGCCCTGCGGGGGGACCCAGCGGGTCTCGTCGATGGCTCGCAGGGCCTTTTCGCGGATGCGCCCCGGCCCGTCCATGGCGATGAACCACTGGTCGGTGGCGCGGAAGATGAGGGGCGCCTTGGAGCGCCAGGAGTGCGGATAGCTGTGGCGCAGGCTGC
>BEIP01000094.1 GCA_002898955.1 bacterium HR39
ACACCACACCCTCGATTCCTTCGCGCCGGGCCCGGGGCGTGACGCGCACCTGCAGTTCGAGACCGTCCGCGGTCTCCCGCCAGGGTCGGGTTTCGGGCTCAGAAGCAGAAGGCATCGAGCAGCAGGTCGCGCACGAAGTAGATGGCGATGATCAGGATCACCGGCGAGATGTCGAGCCCGGCGACGGGCGGAATCACGCTGCGGATCGGGGCGAGCAGCGGCTCCGTCACCCTCTCCAGGAACTCCCCGATGCGGCGCACGAAGGGATTGTACGTGTCGACCACGCCGAAGGTGACGAGCCAGCTCAGCACGACGGAGGCGAGCAGGATCCAGATGTAGATCGAGACCACGGTATTGATCAGATTGCACACGGCGAACATCGGGCCGCACCTCCGCGGGGCGGCCCCCGCTTAGCGGAGTGCCTGTCGCGCGGCAAGGGACGCGGGCGGCAGCAGCTCGAACAGCGCCGCGCGCGGGGCGATGCGCAGACCCGCCCGGCGCACGGCCGTCTCCAGTTCGAGCCGCCCGTAGCCGGCGAAGACCACCAGCAGCTCCACGTAGGCGCGCACGAACAGCGGACCGTGACGGTCCGGCGTCACCCCGTGGGCGCATTCGTGCAGCACCACGGGAAGCCGCCGGGCCCAGCGCGGCAGGTGGATCACCTCGCGCGAGCCGGCGGCGTGGCGTCGGCCGCGGCCGTCCGTCACGCGCGGCGGCTCGGCGCCTGGCCCCTCCAGGAAGGCGTAGGCGACACCCACCCAGCCGCGGCAGGCGGCGAGGGAAAGCTGCGGCCAGGCGAGCACGCGCAGCTCCCGATCCTCGAAGGCGTACAGCCTCGCGCGCTGGACATCGCGCACCCGCGCCGCAGCCGTCCGCCCCGTGCCCCTCACCGCCGCTTTCTCCCGGTGCCGCCGCACGCCGGCCACCTTGTCGCGGCCGCGGGCCGCCCGCATCTCACCCTCCGGTGCCTGCATCCGCGAGCGAACGGACGGCCGATGGATCCCTTCATCCGCGTGCGCGGCGCGCGCGAGCACAACCTCAAGAACATCGACGTGGACATCCCCCGCCACCGGCTGGTGGTGATCACCGGGCTCTCGGGCTCCGGCAAGAGCTCGCTCGCCTTCGACACCATCTACGCCGAGGGCCAGCGGCGCTACGTGGAGAGCCTCTCGGCCTACGCGCGCCAGTTCCTCGAGCTCATGCAGAAGCCCGACGTGGACCACATCGAGGGGCTGTCGCCGGCCATCTCCATCGAACAGAAGACCACCTCGCGCAACCCGCGTTCCACCGTCGGCACCGTCACCGAGATCTGGGACTACATGCGCGTGCTGTGGGCGCGGGTGGGCGTGCCGCACTCGCCCGCCACCGGCCTGCCCATCGAGGCCCAGACGGTCTCGCAGATGGTCGACCGGCTGCTGGCCCTGCCCGAGGGCACGCGGCTCCATCTGCTGGCGCCGATCGTGCGCGGCCGCAAGGGCGAATACCGGCGGGAACTCGCCGAGCTGCAGCGGCGGGGCTTTCTCCGGGTGAAGGTGGACGGCGCCTTCTACGAGATCGACGAGGTGCCGCCGCTCGACAAGAAGCGCCGCCACGAGATCGAGGTGGTGGTGGACCGCGTCGTGGTGGGTCCGGACATCGCCGCGCGGCTCGCCGACTCGCTGGAGGTGGCTCTCGACCTGGCCGACGGGGTGGCGGTGGCGGAGAACGCCGAGACCGGCGAGCGCATCGTGCTCTCGGCGAAGTTCGCCTGCCCCGTCTCCGGCTTCACCCTGCCGGAGATCGAGCCGCGGCTGTTCTCCTTCAACAGCCCCTACGGGGCGTGTCCCGCCTGCGACGGCCTCGGCCGCCACATGGTGGCCGATCCCGAGCTGGTGGTGCCCGATCCGGAGCGCTCGGTGGAGGAGGGTGCCATCGAGCCCTGGGCCAATTCCACCCTGCCCTACTACGGCCAGCTGCTGCGCGCGGTGTGCCGGCACTTCGGCGTCGATCCCGCGACGCCCTGGAAGCGGCTGCCCAAAAGGGTACAGAAGGCCATCCTCTACGGCACCGGCGAGGAGCCGGTGGAGGTGGGCTACGCCGACGGCGTGCGCACCTTCCGCACGCGCAAGCCCTTCGAGGGCGTGCTGCCCAGCCTCGAGCGGCGCCTGCGCGAGACCGATTCCGCCTGGCTGCGCGAGGAGCTCTCGAAATACTTCGTCGAGAAGCCCTGCGAAGCCTGCCACGGCTACCGCCTGAAGCCCGAGGCGCTGTGCGTGAAGATCGCCGGGCTGCACATCGGCGAAGTGGCCGAGATGAGCATCGACCGGGCGCTCGCCTGGTTCGCGGAGCTGCCGGAGAGGCTCGGGCCCAAGCAGCGCGAGATCGCCGGGCGGGTCCTGCGCGAGATCCGCGAGCGGCTGGGCTTTCTGGTCGACGTGGGCCTGTCCTATCTGACGCTTTCACGCGATTCCGGCACGCTCTCGGGTGGCGAGAGCCAGCGCATCCGCCTCGCCTCGCAGATCGGCTCGGGCCTCACGGGCGTGCTCTACGTGCTGGACGAGCCCTCCATCGGCCTGCACCAGCGCGACAACGACCGGCTGCTGCGGACCCTCGAGCACCTGCGCGATCTCGGCAACACGGTGCTGGTGGTGGAGCACGACGAGGAGGCCATCCGCCGCGCCGACCACGTGATCGACATGGGCCCCGGTGCCGGCGTGCACGGCGGCCGGGTGGTGGCGGAAGGGCCGCCCGAAGTGATCGCGCGCCATCCCGAGAGCCTCACCGGCGCCTATCTCTCGGGCCGGCGCGAGATCCCGCTGCCGCGAAGCCGGCGCCGCCCCGATCCCGCCAGGCGGCTGGTGGTGCGCGGATGCCGGGCCAACAACCTCGCCGGCATCGACGTGGCCGTTCCGCTCGGGCTGTTCGTCTGCGTGACGGGCGTTTCGGGCTCGGGCAAGAGCTCGCTGGTGGTGGACACCCTCTATCCCGCCCTCGCCCGGCGGCTGCACGGCGCCCGCATACCGGTCGGGCCGCACGAGGCGCTCGAGGGGCTCGAGCACGTGGACAAGGTGGTGGACATCGATCAGTCCCCCATCGGCCGCACGCCCCGCTCCAATCCCGCCACCTACACCGGCGTCTTCACCCCGATCCGCGAGTGGTTCGCCGGCCTGCCCGAGGCCCGTGCGCGCGGCTACCGGCCCGGGCGCTTCTCCTTCAACGTGCGCGGCGGGCGCTGCGAGGCCTGCCAGGGCGACGGCGTGCTGCGCATCGAGATGCACTTCCTGCCGGACGTCTACGTCACCTGCGACGCCTGCAGGGGGGCACGCTACAACCGCGAGACGCTGGAGATCACCTGGCGGGGGAAGTCGATTGCCGACGTGCTGAAGATGACCGTCGACGAGGCGGTGGAGTTCTTCGCGGCGGTGCCGGCGGTGCGCCAGAAGCTGGAGGTGCTGCAGCGGGTGGGGCTCGGCTACATCGAGCTCGGCCAGCCGGCCACCACCCTCTCGGGCGGCGAGGCGCAGCGGGTCAAGCTCGCCAAGGAGCTGTCGCGGCGGGCCACGGGGCGGACCGTCTACATCCTCGACGAGCCGACCACCGGCCTGCACTTCGAGGACGTGCGGCGGCTCCTCGAAGTGCTGCACGCGCTGGTCGACCAGGGCAACTCGGTGATCGTCATCGAGCACAATCTGGACGTGGTGAAGACGGCCGACTGGGTGATCGACCTCGGCCCCGAGGGCGGCGCGGGCGGCGGGCGCATCGTCGCCGAGGGCACCCCCGAGGAGGTGGCGGCGGTGCCGGAGAGCTGGACGGGGCGCTATCTCGCGCCGCTGCTGGAGCGGCACCGGGCGCGCGAGAGGCGGATCGCCTGAGCGGCGCCAGGCTGGGAGCGGGGCGTCAGAGGAAGCCGCCCTCGTGGAGGACGCCCCACACCTCCCGGCCGCCCTCCCAGATCATCTGGAGGGCGACCCACAGCACCAGCAGGATCCCCACATAGGCGATCCAGTGATAGCGCTCGATGAGCCGCGCGATGACGCCGGCCGCCACGCCCATGAGCGCCACCGAGAGCACCAGACCGAAGGCCATGATGACGGGGTGCTCGCGGGCGGCCCCGGCCACCGCCAGCACGTTGTCCAGCGACATGGACACGTCGGCGACGATCACCTGGGTGACGGCCGAGCCGAGCGTCTTCTCGACCGCGGGGCCCGATGCGGCCGCCGCGCCCGCCTCCTCCGCGACGGCTCCGCCCGCCGGTTCCAGCTCGCGCCACATGCGCCAGGCGACCCACAGCAGCAGGATGCCACCCGCCAGCACCAGGCCGAAGACCTCGAGCAGCTCCACCGCCGCCACGGCGAAGACGATGCGCAGCACCAGCGCTGAGAACATGCCGATGGCGATCACGCGCCGCTGCTGGCGGGGCGGCAGACCGGCGGCGGCGGTGCCGACCACCACCGCGTTGTCGCCGGAGAGCACGATGTTGATCAGGACGACCGAGACGAAGGCCTGCAGCTGGCTCAGCAGCAGCGGGTCGATGCTCACGGCTCCCTGCCTCCCTCCGTGCGCGACGCGAGCCTAGAGCGGGCGGCGTTCCGAGGCCAGCCGCCGGAAGCGGGCCGCCGCCCGCGGGGGGCGGCGGCATCCGCCGTGGAGGGTCCGGCCCGTGATCAGCCCCGCTGGTCCATGGGGACGTAGGGCCGCTCCGCGGGACCCACGTAGAGCTGGCGCGGGCGGCCGATCTTCTGCTCGGGATCGACGATCATCTCGTTCCACTGGGCCATCCAGCCGACGGTGCGGCCGAGGGCGAAGATGGCGGTGAACATGCGGCGCGGGATGCCCATCGCCTCGAGGATGATGCCCGAGTAGAAGTCGACGTTGGGGAACAGCTTGCGCTCCTGGAAGTACTCGTCCTGCAGGGCGATGCGCTCCAGCTCCTTGGCGATCTGGAGCTTGGGATTGTGCCTGATGCCGAGCAGGTCGAGCACCTCGTCGGCGCTCTCCTTGAGCACCGCCGCCCGCGGGTCGTAGTTCTTGTAGACCCGATGCCCGAAGCCCATGAGCCGGAACGGGTAGTTCTTGTCCTTGGCGCGGGCGATGTATTCGGGAATGCGGTCGACGCTGCCGATCTCCTCCAGCATGTCGACCACCGCCTCGTTGGCGCCGCCGTGGGCGGGCCCCCAGAGGCTGGCGATGCCCGCCGCCACCGCGGCGTAGGGGCTGGCGCCGGTGGAGCCCACCAGCCGCACCGTGGAGGTGGAGGCGTTCTGTTCGTGGTCGGCGTGGAGGATGAGGATGCGGTCGAAGGCCCGCGCCACCACCGGATCGACCCGGTAGGGCTCGCAGGGCGTGGCGAACATCATGTGGATGAAGTTGGACGCGTAGTCGAGATCGTTGCGCGGATACATGAAGGGCTGGCCGACCGAATACTTGTACGCCCAGGCGGCGATGGTCGGCATCTTCGCGATCATGCGCTGGGTGGCGATCGTGCGGTGGCGCGGATCGTCGACGTGCAGGTCCTCGTAGTAGAAGGCCGAGAGCGCGCCCACCACCGCGATCATCACCGCCATGGGATGGCTGTCGCGGCGGAAGCCCCGGTAGAGGAACTGGATCTGTTCGTGCAGCATCGTGTGGTAGGTGATGTCGTGCACGAACTTCTCGTATTCGGCCCGGGTCGGCAGCTCGCCGTGCAGCAGCAGCCAGGCCACCTCGAGGAAGTTGCTCTTCGTGGCGAGCTCCTCGATGCGGTAGCCGCGATAGAGCAGGATGCCCTTCTCGCCGTCGATGAAGGTGATGGCCGAGCGGCAGCTCGCCGTCGAGGTGTAGCCGGGATCGTAGGTGAACATGCCGGTCTCGGCGTAGAGCCGGCGGATGTCGATCACCGACGGCCCCAGCGTGCCGTCGTGGACCGGCAGCTCCACGCTGCGACCGTCGGGCGTGACGAGACGGGCCGTCTTTGCCTGCTCGCTCATCGGTGCCTCTCCGACCTGGTCCAGGAATGGCGTCGCGCGAGCCCGCACGGCGCGGCGCGGGCCGCAGCCACTCTATCCGTGTTGCCGCAGTGCATCAAGCCGCCCGCTGCAGCGCGGGATTGCGGCCGGCGGCGGCGTCCTCGAGCCGCGCCACCGTCTCCTCCCGCCCCAGCACCCGCATCACGTGGAACAGCGGCG
>BEIP01000095.1 GCA_002898955.1 bacterium HR39
GATGTGGCCGGCATGGGTGGCGGCGGGCTGCTCGAAGCCGCCGCAGGGCACCAGCGCCGCCGTGCCGCGGCCGGTTCCGGGCCCCAGCACCACCCGCGGCCGGTCGGCACGCCGCTCGCCGCCGCCCCAGCGCTCCAGCTCGTCCGGCGGGAGGTGGGGCAGGGCGAGGGCGTGGGCGACGAAGTCGTTGATCACCGCGAGGCGCACAAGCCCGAGCGCCGCCGCCAGCTCCCGCACCGAGAAGGCCCACGGGCTGTTGGTGAAGCGCACCGCATCGCCCTCGACGGGCGTGGCGACGGCCAGCACCGCTTCGTCGGGCCTCTCCCGGCCATCCAGCCAGGCGCGCACCGCCTCGAGCGGGCCCGGGAAGTCGCGCGCCCGCAGCGTGCCGGCGGCCTCGATGCGGCCCGGCTCGCGCGAGAGGGCGAAGCGGGCGTGGGTGCCGCCGATGTCGGCCACGAGCCGCATCAGCGGTCCCCGAAGCTGATGCCGAGGCCGCGCGCGGTGTGGACCAGCGGATCGTCCGGATCGACGCTGCGGTAGCCGCGGATCGCCTCCTCGAGCGGCACGTCCACCACCCGGCGGTTCTGCCAGGCCACCATGCGGTCGAATTTCCCCTGCGCCACGAGGTCCACCGCGTGGACGCCGAAGGCGGCACCCAGCACGCGATCGAGCGGCACCGGCGAGCCGCCGCGCTGCACGTGGCCGAGCACGGTCACGCGGGTCTCGGCGCCGGTGCGGAAGGCGATCTCGTCGGCGATCACCTGGCCGATGCCGCGGTAGCGGATCTGGCCGTGGGCGTCGCGGTAGGTGGAGATCTCTCCCGAAGGCGTCTTCACCGACTCCGCCACCACCACGAGGCTGAAGTTGTTGCCGGCGCGCCGGCGCTCCTCGATGGTGCGGCAGACCACGTCCATGTCGTAGGGGATCTCGGGGATGAGGATGACGTCGGCGCCGCCGGCGAGACCGGCGGCCAGCGCGATGTGGCCGGCATCGCGCCCCATCACCTCCAGCACCATCACCCGGTTGTGGCTGGCGGCGGTGAAGTGGAGACGGTCGAGCGCCTCGGTGGCCACCTGCACGGCGGTGGCGAAGCCGATGGCGCTCTCGGTGTGGCCGAGGTCGTTGTCGATGGTCTTGGGGATGCCGACGAGGTTCCAGCCGCCCTTCTGGGCGAGGCGCCGGAGGATGGCGAAGCTGCCGTCGCCGCCGATGCCGATCAGCGCATCGAGCTCCAGCATCCGGTAGCCCTCGATCACCTCGTCCGAGCGGTCCACCACCCGCCCGTCGGGCATGGGATAGGCGAAGGGATTGCCGCGGTTGGTGGTCCGCAGGATGGTGCCGCCCTGCAGGTAGATGCCGTGCACGTCGCGCGGGGTGAGCGCGGTGTAGGCGGGCGGCCGGCGCAGCAGGCCCTCGGTGGCCTCGTGGATGCCGTACACCTCGAAGCCGTAGCCGCGCACGGCACGGAGCACCACGGCCCGGATCACCGCGTTGAGCCCGGCACAGTCGCCGCCGCTCGTGAGAACGCCGATGCGCATCGTCCCCGTCTCCGTCGCTGGGGGGCGGCTTGCCCCAAGCTTGCCGATCCGGCAGAAACCTAGTACCCCGTGGTGCGGGAGCGAGACCAGCCGAGGAGGATCCGGTCCATGAAGGAGCGCCTCACCCGCGAAGAGATCGAGCGCCGCCTCGCCGCCCTCCGCGAGGCCCACGAGGCCCTCGACGAACAGGTGGACCGGCTGGAATCGGAGGGTGGCGCCGACGACCTCGAGCTCAAGCGGCTCAAGAAGCAGACGCTCGCCATCAAGGACCGCATCGCCATCCTCGAACGCATGCTCCAGAGCATGCCGGCCTGAAGGCCGGCCTTCAGCCGCTGCGCGGCCGCAGAAAGGTCACGTGACCCATCTTGCGGCCCGCGCGTGCCTCGCGCTTGCCGTAGAGGTGCAGGCGCGCACCGGGATCGGCGATCCACCGCGCCCACGTCTCCACCTCGCTCCCCAGGAGGTTCTCCATCACCGCGTCGAACAGCCGCGCCGGCGAGCCCAGCGGCAGGCCGCACACCGCCCGCACGTGCTGCTCGAACTGGCCGGTGATGCAGGCGTCGATGGTCCAGTGGCCGGAATTGTGCGGCCGCGGCGCGAGTTCGTTGACCAGCAGCCGGCCGTCGCGGCCGAGGAACATCTCGACGGCGAGCAGCCCCACCACCTCCAGCGCCGCGGCGATCCCCTCGGCGAGGCGCACCGCCTCGCGGGCGAGATCGGCGGAGATCGGGGCCGGCGCGGTGGTCCGGCGCAGAATGCCGCCTTCGTGGTCGTTGCGCACCACGTCGAAGCTCGCCCGCTCGCCGTCCACTCCGCGGGCCGTCACCACCGAGACCTCCATGCGGAAGTCCACCGCGCGCTCGGCGATGGCCGGGCGTCCGGCGAGCTCCGCGGCGGCCCGCGCCACGTCCTCCGGTCGCTCCACCCGCCACTGGCCCTTGCCGTCGTAGCCGAACAGGCGCGTCTTGACGAAGAGCGGCACGCCCAGCTCGCGCACGGCCCGCTCGATGTCCTCCGGGCGGTCGACCGGGAGGAAGTCCGTCACCGGAAAACCGCGCTCGCGCAGGAAGGTCTTCTCGGCGAGGCGATCGCGGGTGATCTCCAGCACATGCGCCGCCGGACGGACGGGAACGAAGCGGGCGAGCAGGCGCAGCGCGGCCGGCTCGACGTTCTCCCACTCCAGCGTCACCACGTCCACCTGCCGGGCGAATCGCTCCAGCGCCGCTTCGTCCTCCCAGGCGGCCCGGGTCCACGCCGCCGCGACGTCGGCCGCCGGGGCCTCGGGCTCGGGGGCGTAAATGTGGCAGCGATAGCCCAGCCGTGCCGCGGCGAGGGCGGTCATGCGGCCGAGCTGGCCGCCGCCGAGGATGCCGATGGTGGAACCGGGCGGCAGCGGTGCGGAGCCCCTCATGGCTCGTCTCCGAAGGGCGTCTCGGGAACGGAGGCCGTCTGGCGGGCCCGCCAGGCGCGGTAGCGCTCGGCCACCTCGGGGTCCTCCAGCGCGACGATGGCCGCCGCCAGAAGCCCGGCGTTGATCGCGCCGGCGCGGCCGATGGCAAGCGTACCCACGGGCACGCCGCCCGGCATCTGCACGATGGACAGCAGGCTGTCCAGCCCCTTGAGACTGCGGCTTTCCACCGGAACGCCGAGCACCGGCAGCTCCGTCATGGAGGCGATCATGCCGGGCAGGTGCGCCGCTCCGCCGGCTCCCGCCACGATCACCCGCAGGCCCGCCTCGCGCGCGCCCTTCGCGAAGGCGTAGAGCCGCTCGGGCGTGCGGTGGGCCGAGACCACCCGCACGACGTGCGGCACGCCCAGCTCATCCAGCACCTGTGCCGCGTGCCGCATCGTCTCCCAGTCCGAGACGCTGCCCATCACCACCGCCACCCTCGGCGGCTTCTCCGTCCGCTCCGCCATCGTCCGCCCCTTTCGGGAACTCCCGCCGTCCTTCCAGGAACGCCCGGGCGCAGGCGGCGGCCCGGGTGTTGGCCCGCTCCACCTGCCGGTAGACCTCCTCGCGCAGCACGCTGGAGGTGGGCGGGAAGCGGAAGCCGAGGCGCACCGTGCGGCCGCGCACCTCCACCACCCGCACCTCCACCACGTGGTCGACGATCACCGCCTGGCCGGGCTTGCGCGTGATGTAGAGCATCCTTCGCTCTCCGTCGCCCGCGCGCGAATCTGCCACGGCGTGCTTAACGGCCCGTTAACCGAGGCGTGGCAGGATGAGCGCGGTTTCGGAGGACGGACGCCATGTACGGCACCTCCTTCTTCGGGCTCCTCACCGCACGCGAACGCTGGCTCGGCGCCCGCTACACGGTGGTGGCGGAGAACGTGGCCAATGCCGACACGCCCGGCTACCGGCCGCGCGACCTCGTCCCCTCGTCCTTCGGGCGGCTGGTGGAGGCGCTCTCGCCGCCACCAGCCGGTGCGGGGCTGGTGCGCACCGATCCGCGCCATCTGCCGGCCGCTTCGCCACCGCCGGATGTGCGCGTGGGCGAGGGGGAGGTGCTCGAGACGACGCCTTCGGGCAATGCGGTGATCCTGTCCGAGGAAGTGCGGAAACTCGCCGCCATCGAGAAGGACTACCGCCTGACACTGCAGCTCTTCCGCAAGTACAAGGCCATGTTCGAGACCGCCCTGCGGCTCGAGGCGTGATCTCGTCTGCAGCGGGGACCCTCGACGCACGTGCGGAGTGAACCGTGATGGACCTGGAGACCAGCTTCCTCGTGGCGTCCTCGGGCATGCGCGCACAGAGCGCGCGGCTGCGGGTGGTGGCCGAGAACCTCGCCAATGCCGACAGCACGGCCGACGTGCCCGGCGGCGATCCCTACCGTCGCCGCACCATCACCTTCCGCGAGGTGCTGGACCGCGAACACGGCGTGCGGCTGGTGACGGTCGCCCGCTACGGCACCGACCCGCGCGACTTCGTGCTGCGCTACGAGCCGTGGCATCCGGCCGCGGACGAGCGCGGCTACGTCAGATATCCCAACGTGGATCCGGTCATCGAACTCGTGGACATGCGCGAGGCGCAGCGGACCTACGAGGCCAATCTGCAGGCGCTGGCCACGGCCAGGAGCCTGCTGCTCGAGACCATCGACATCCTGCGCTGATGCGGCCGACGGAGGACGGTCATGGCGATTCCCTCGCTCGAAGCGGCACGCCTCTATGCCGCCACCGCGGCGAAGACGGCGGGCGGGACGGCCGCGAAGGGGCCCGACTTCTCCACATTCCTCGCCGAGGAGCTGCGCGGCGCCGCCGAGACCTTCGCGAAGGGGGAAGAGGTGGCCCGCGCCGGGCTCGCCGGGAAGGCGAGCGTGCAGGAGGTGGTCGAGGCGGTGGCCGCCGCCGAGCTGGCGCTGCGCAAGGTGCAGGCGGTGCGCGATCGGGTGATCGCCGCCTATCAGGAGATCATGCGCATGCCGATCTGAACCGGGCCCGGAACGGGAAGGCGGGCCGTGGCGGGGTGCACGATGCGGGCGCGTGCTCTGCAGGGTCCGTGGCACGGGACCCGGACCCCGTGGCCAGTGGGCGGGATGGAGAACCGGGTGGGATCCGGCCGTGCGTACACCGAGGCCCCCGGCGGCGGGGGATCGGGCGCCCGCCACGCGCCGCATCGTCCGATGTGGGCCGCCCGCGCCGCTCCGCGGTCGGGGACGGACGCGATGGCATCCTGCGACGTCGGCAAGGAGCACGGAGAGCGGCAGCATCCGGCGTCCCGTACGACCGTGGGGCGGCCACGGGGCATGGTGGCCGGCGCGGTGCACGCCCGGTCTTCCGGACTGGGAAAGGCGACCGGCCACCGAGACCCTGCCGCTGCCACCGCCGGCCGTCGCCGGCACGCGAGGGGCGACGGTCCGGCCACGGGAGGCCCCCGGCCCCGGCCCGGAAGTCTCCGCAACGGGTTCCCGAAAGTGCCACGTGGCGCCGCGAGCGGCGCTTCGCACCGTGGCGGGCTCCGTGAAGGCCCGAGACGACGCGGCGGGCCACGCGGACGGCGTGTCCCGCCCGGCGCCGGGGCTCGTGTGTCCGCGGGGACCGGGCTCCGGAGCGTCGGCGGGCCGGACGGCCTCCGGAGGATCGGCATGCCGGTGCGGTACGGGACGTGGGCCCGGCGGGGAGTCGGACGGAGTGGGACGATGACGGTGAGCGTGCTCCACGATCTGCTGCGCGAGGCCATGTGGACCGCGACCCTGCTGGCCACGCCGGCGCTGCTCGCCATGCTGCTGGTCGGCCTCGTGATCTCGCTCCTCCAGGCCCTCACCCAGGTGCAGGAGATGACGCTCACCCTGCTGCCGAAACTGCTCGCGCTGGTGGGCAGCCTCGCCCTCGCCGCGCCGTGGATGTGGGCGCTGCTGATCGCCTTCGGCGAGCGCACCTTCGCCCGCATCGCGCTCGTGGGAGGCTGAGCCGGTGGCGGACGCACTGGCGCTGGAGGTCACCCTCTTCCTGCTGGTCTTCGCCCGGCTCGGCAGCGCGGTGATGCTGCTGCCCGGCTGGGGCGACGGCGGGGTGCCGGTGCGGGTGCGGCTCGTGCTGGCTGTGGCGCTCACGGCCGTGCTCGCGCCGGTGGTCGGAGGCAGCT
>BEIP01000096.1 GCA_002898955.1 bacterium HR39
GTAAGCGGGGGTTCGAGCGCGCGCGGCCGCTGTTCCCGCGCGAGCCCGAGGGCCTGGTCTGCGTCGGCGAGATCGCGGCCGCCCACGGGATCCGCGGGGCGCTGCGGCTGCGCACCTTCACCGAGGTGCCCGAGAACGTGCTGGCCTACGGCCCGCTCCTCGACGAGGAGGGACGCGAGCTCCTGCGCATCCGCCGAGTGGTGGGGCACTGGAAGGGCGGCCTCATCGTCGAGGCCGAGGACGTCCCCGACCGCACCCACGCGGAATTCCTGCGCGGGCTCAGGGTCTACGTGCCCAGGAGCGCTTTGCCCGAGCCCGGCGAGGAGGAATACTACCACGTGGACCTGGTCGGGCTGCGCGTGTTCGACGAAGAGGGCCGCGACCTCGGACGGGTGCTGGCGGTGCACGACTTCGGCGGCGGCGAGATCCTCGAGTACGGCCACGATCGCCGCCACACCCACATGATCCTCTTCACCCGCGACACGGTGCCCGAGGTCGACCTCGAGAACCGCCGCATCGTGGTGCGCCCGCCGGCGGAGGTGGTGGTCCCGCCCGCGCCGGCCGCGGAAGGCGGGCCGGAAACGGCGGAAGGCGAGGAGGGCGCCGCACCGACCGCCACGCCGGAAGCCGCGGGCGGCTTCGCCGGGATGCGGCGCCGGCCGGGCGGACGGCGGCGTTCCGCCCCCCGCGGACGGACGGAGGAGGAGCGGTGAGCGCGCCCTGGACGGCCACCGTGCTCACCATCTTCCCGGAGATGTTCCCGGGCCCCCTCGCCTTCTCCCTCTCCGGCAGGGCGCTGGAGAAGGGGCTGTGGCGGCTCGAGGCGGTGGACCTGCGCGACTTCGCCACCGACCGCCACCGCAGCGTGGACGACACGCCCATGGGCGGCGGCGCCGGCATGGTGATCCGCCCCGACGTGGTGGCGCGGGCGGTGGAGGCGGTGCGCGCGCGCGGCGCCCCCGGCCCGCTGGTCTACCTCACCCCGCGCGGCTACCGCATGACCCAGAAGGAAGTGGACGCGCTCGCGCGCGGGCCGGGCGTCGTCATCCTGTGCGGCCGCTACGAGGGGGTGGACCAGCGGGTGATCGACGCCCTCGGTTTCTGCGAATACGGCGTGGCGGACTTCGTCATGTCGGGCGGCGAGATCCCGGCCATGGCGGTGATCGACGCCTGCGTGCGGCTGCTGCCCGGCGTGGTGGGGGATGCCGCCTCGCTGGAGGAGGAGAGCTTCCGCGGGGGACTGCTGGAGTATCCCCACTACACCCGCCCGCAGGTGTGGGAGGGCATTCCGGTCCCCGAGGTGCTGCTCTCGGGCGATCACGCCGCCATCCGCCGCTGGCGGCGCCGGAAGGCCCTCGAGACCACGCGCGAGCGGCGGCCGGAGCTGCTGCTCGGGCATTTCTCGCGCGATCCGTGAAGGCTTGAAAGCGTGACGACCCGGCCCACAACCCGGTGGTTGGGGGCGCAGCGACGAGGAGAGGACGGCGATGGACCTGCTGCAGCAGTTCGAACGGGAGCAGATGGAGCGCCTGCTCGCGCAGCGCCCGGTGCCCGACTTCCGCCCCGGTGACACGGTGCGGGTGCACCAGCGGGTCATCGAGGGCAACCGCGAGCGCATCCAGGTGTTCGAGGGCGTGGTGATCGCGCGGCGCAACCGTGGCATCAACTCGTCCTTCACCGTGCGCAAGATCAGCTACGGCGAGGGCGTGGAGCGCGTCTTCCCGCTGTTCAGCCCCCGCATCGAGAAGATCGAGGTGGTGCGCCGCGGCCGCGTGCGGCGGGCGAAGCTGTACTACCTGCGCGAGCGGCGCGGCAAGGCGGCGCGCATCCGCGAGCTGCTGGGTCCGAAGGGCGCCGCGCCGGCGGAGGAGGCCGCCGCCGAAGCGGTCGGAGTGGAGGACGGCGGGGGCACGGGCGAGTGAGCCGCGTCCGCGTCGTGTCGGGGTGAAGTCCGGGGAGGCTGCCGCATGAGCGGTCCGAAGACGCTGTTCGACAAGATCTGGGACAGCCACGTGGTGGACGTGCAGGAGGACGGCACCTGCCTCCTCTACATCGACCGCCACCTGGTGCACGAGGTGACGAGCCCGCAGGCCTTCGCCGGCCTGCGCGCCGCCGGGCGGAAGGTGCACCGGCCCGAGACGGTGCTGGCGGTGCCCGACCACAACGTGCCCACCACGGACCGCTCGCGCGGCATCCCCGACCCCACCTCGCGCATCCAGGTGGAGACGCTGCGCCGCAACTGCGCCGAGTTCGGCATCACCCTGTTCGACATGGACGACGTCCGCCAGGGCATCGTCCACGTCATCGGCCCCGAGCAGGGCTTCACCCTGCCCGGCACCATCGTGGTGTGCGGCGATTCCCACACCAGCACCCACGGCGCCTTCGGGGCGCTGGCCTTCGGCATCGGCACGAGCGAGGTCGAGCACGTGCTCGCCACCCAGACGCTCCTGCAGAAGCGGCCGAAGACCATGCGCATCCTGGTGGTGGGCGAGCTCGGCTTCGGCGTCTCCGCCAAGGACGTGATCCTCGGCATCATCGGCCGCATCGGCACCGCCGGCGGCACCGGCCACGTGATCGAATATGCCGGCCCGGTGATCGAGGCGCTCTCGATGGAAGGGCGGATGACCGTCTGCAACATGTCCATCGAGGCCGGCGCGCGGGCGGGGCTGGTGGCGCCCGACGGGAAGACCTTCGCCTGGCTGCGCGGACGGCCGATGGCGCCCAAGGGGGCGCTGTGGGAGCAGGCGGTGGCCTACTGGCGCACCCTGCCCTCCGATCCCGGTGCCCGCTACGACCGCGAGGTGGTGATCGACGCCTCCGAGCTCGAGCCGATGGTCACGTGGGGCACCTCGCCGCAGGACGTGGTGCCGATCACCGGGCGCGTGCCCGATCCGGCGCGGGAGCGGGACGAGAAGCGCCGCGCCGCCATGGAGCGGGCGCTCGCCTACATGGGCCTCGAGCCGGGCATGCCGATGGAGGAGATCCGCATCGACAAGGTCTTCATCGGCAGCTGCACCAACGCGCGGCTCGAGGACCTGCGCGCGGCGGCCGAGGTGGTGAGGAAGAGCGGCCTCGAGGTGGCGCCGAACGTGCAGGCGCTGGTCGTCCCCGGCTCCGGTCTGGTCAAGCACCAGGCGGAGGAGGAGGGACTCGATCGCATCTTCGTCGAGGCCGGCTTCGAGTGGCGCGAGCCGGGCTGCTCCATGTGCCTCGCCATGAACGCCGACCGGCTGCAGCCGGGCGAGCGCTGCGCGTCGACCAGCAACCGCAACTTCGAGGGACGTCAGGGCAAGGGCGGACGCACCCACCTGATGAGCCCGGCCATGGCTGCGGCCGCCGCGCTGACCGGCCGGCTCACCGACGTCCGCAAGCTCGTCGCCTGAGGATCACGCCATGCAGCCCTTCCGCAAGCTCACCGGCATCGCGGCGCCGCTGCCGCTCGTCAACGTCGACACCGACCAGATCATCCCGGCGAAGTGGCTGAAGACCATCGAGCGCACCGGTCTCGGCCGCGGCCTGTTCGAATCCCTGCGCTACCGCGAGGACGGCAGCGAGAACCCCGACTTCGTCCTCAACCGCGAGCCCTACCGCCGCGCGGTGATCCTGATCACCGGCGAGAACTTCGGCTGCGGCAGCTCGCGCGAGCACGCGCCGTGGGCGCTCCTGGACTTCGGCATCCGCTGCATCATCGCGCCGTCCTTCGCCGACATCTTCTTCAACAACTGCTTCAAGAACGGCATCCTCCCCATCGTCCTGCCGCAGGAGACGGTGGACCTGCTGATGCACGAGGCGGAGAGCGCGCCCGAGCCGGTGTTCACCGTCGACCTCGAGGAGCAGCTCGTCCAGCGGCCCTCGGGCAACGAACCGATCCGCTTCGAGGTGGATCCGTTCAAGCGCCAGTGCCTGCTGGAGGGCCTCGACGACATCGGCCTCACCCTGCAGAAGCTGGCGAAGATCGAGGCGTTCGAGCGCAGCCAGCGGCTGCAGCAGCCCTGGCTGTGGCCCTCGGCGGCGTGATCCGCGGGGCGAAGACGCGGGTGATCCGGCGGCCGCATCGTGCGGCCGCCCGTTTTCGGGGGAGCGGAGATGAGCGGGGAGCGACGGATCCTGTTCCTGCCGGGTGACGGCATCGGCCCGGAGATCATGGCGCAGGTGCGCCGCCTCATCGACTGGTTCGACGAACGGGGCTACGGCTTCGTCGTCGAGGAGGGCGAGGTCGGCGGCACCGCCTACGAGCGCCACGGCACGCCGCTCCCCGACGCCGTGCTGGCGAAGGCGCAAGAGATCGGCACCGTCATGTTCGGTGCCGTGGGCGGGCCGCAGTGGGACGACCTGCCCTTCCACCTCAAGCCGGAACAGGGTCTGCTGCGGCTGCGCAAGGAGCTCGGGCTGTTCGCCAATCTGCGCCCGGCCATGGTGTTCGACGCGCTGGTGGACGCCTCCAGCCTCAAGCCGGATCTGGTGCGCGGGCTCGATCTGATGATCGTGCGCGAGCTCACCGGCGGCGTCTACTTCGGCGAACCCCGCGGCATCGAGGAGCTGCCCGACGGCGAGAAGCGGGCGGTGGACACGCAGGTCTACACCACCCCGGAGATCCGGCGCATCGCCCGCGTGGCCTTCGAGCTCGCCCGCGGCCGGCGCAACAGCGTCACGTCGGTGGAGAAGGCCAACGTCATGTACAGCGGCGTGCTGTGGCGGCGCACGGTGCAGGAGCTGCACGACCGGGAGTATCCCGACGTGGAACTCCGCCACATGTACGCCGACAACTGCGCCATGCAGCTCGTCCGCCAGCCGAAGCAGTTCGACGTCATCGTCACCGACAACCTCTTCGGCGATCTGCTGTCGGACGAGGCGGCGATGCTCACCGGCTCGCTCGGCATGCTGCCCTCCGCCTCGCTGGGCGAAGTGCGGGCCGACGGCCGCCGCAACGCCCTCTACGAGCCGGTGCACGGCAGCGCGCCCGACATCGCCGGGCAGGACCGGGCCAATCCGCTGGCCTGCATCCTGAGCTTCGCCATGCTGCTGCGCCACAGCTTCGGCCTGTCCGCCGAAGCGGACCTCGTCGAGAAGGCGGTGGCGGCGGTGCTGGAGGCCGGCTACCGCACCGCCGACATCCACACTCCCGGCACCACGCTGGTGGGCACCACCGAGATGGGCAGCCGGGTGCTGGAGGCGATGGGCCGCCTCGCGCTGGCGTGAACGGCGCCGGCGGGACGCGGGTCCGCGGCGGACCTCTCCCCGGGGAGCACGACGGCGCCTAAGCCACGGAGCGGCCCGCACCGGCACTTCCCTTCCCCGCCCGCTCCGCTTCTGCTAGCCGCAGTCGCTGCGGAGGAGGTGCGGGAGGACGACCGTGGAGAGCCGCCGGGTCCCCGAGGCCGTGGACGTGCTGGCGCCGGACGGATCGGAGATCCGCCTGCTGCCGGTGGTGGCGCGCGGCAGCATGGTCCACTGCCGTCTCGCCCCCGGCGCGGTGACGCGGGCGGTGCGCCACCGCACCGTCGACGAGCTGTGGTACGTGCTGCGCGGGCGCGGGGTGCTGTGGCGCGCGCGGGACGGCGCGGAGAGCGAGGTGGAGCTCCTGCCCGACACCGCCTACGCCATCCCCGTCGGCACGTCCTTCCAGTTCCGCTGCACCGGCCCCGAGCCGCTCGAGATCGTCATCGTCACCATGCCGCCCTGGCCGGGAGAGCGGGAGGCGGAGCGCGTTCCCGACCACTGGCCGCCCCGTGTGCCGGGAGAGGAGCGGTGAGCACGTCCGGAGGCATCCTGCTGGGACGCGGGCTCGAGGGGCCCGTGTGGCTCGATCTGCGCTACACCAACCGCCACGGGCTGGTGGCGGGCGCCACCGGCACCGGCAAGACGATCACGCTGCAGGTGCTGGCCGAGGGCTTCTCGCGCGCCGGCGTCCCCGTCTTCCTCGCCGACGTCAAGGGCGACCTCTCCGGCCTCGCCGCACCCGGCCGGCCCCATCCGAAGATCGAGGAACGCGTGCGCACCATCGGCATTCCCGACTTCGCCTTCGAGGCGGCGCCGGTGGTGTTCTGGGACCTGTTCGGCGAACAGGGCCATCCGGTGCGCACCACCGTCTCGGAGATGGGGCCGCTTCTGCTCGCGCTC
>BEIP01000097.1 GCA_002898955.1 bacterium HR39
AGATAGAGCCCCAGCGCGACGCCGAGCGTGAGCGGCCAGGCGGCCAGCGCCCCGGCGAGGTCGAGCTGCATGCCGACGGTGAGGAAGAACAGGCCCACCAGCAGGCCGCGGAAGGCGCGGATGTCGGCGGCCACCCGGTGACGGTAGGCGGTCTCGGCCAACACCATGCCGGCGAGCAGCCCGCCGAAGGCGAGCGACAGGCCGGCCAGTTCCGCCGCCAGCGCGAAGACCAGGGCCAGCAGCAGGGTGGTGCCCACCACCAGCTCGTCGAGGCCCAGAGCCGCCACCCGGCCGTAGAGCCACTCCACCGGCCGCCGGGCGAAGGAGAGCACCACGGCGATCAGCAGCCCGCCGGCGAGGAGCGGCTTCAGGATGCCGGCGAGTGCCCCGCCATCTTCGCCCTCCGCTCCCGCCAGCACCAAGAGCGCCACCAGCATGGGACCGACGGCGAGGTCCTGCAGGATCAGCACGGCGAAGGCGGTGCGGCCGTGACGGGTGGCGAGCTCGCCGCGATCGGCCAGGAGCCGCAGCACCACCGCGGTGGAGGAGAGCGACAGCGCCATGGCCAGCACCAGACCCTCGCTCCACGGCCGGCCCAGCGCCACGGCGACGGCGAAGACCGCGGCCATGGTGAGGCCGACCTGCAGGATGCCGATCACCAGCGGGCGCAGGCCGATGCTGCGCACGCGCGCGAGCGGCAGCTCCAGGCCGATGGCGAAGAGCAGGAAGACGACGCCGAATTCCGCGAGGGCATGGACCAGCGGCGTGACGGCGAAGAGGTCGAAGAGCGCCGGGCCCACCAGCACACCCGCCAGCAGATATCCCAGCACCGGCCCGCCGCCGAGGCGCACCGAAGCGCCGGCACAGACGAGGCCGGCGAGCAGCACGAGGCCGAGGGCGGCGAGGTCGTGGGCGAGATGCAAGTACCGGCGCTCCCGGACGGTCCACCTCTCCATGTGGAAGGAGAGACCCTCCGGTGAAGGCCGCACCGCCCCCGCGGGCGCTCACGCGTCGGCCGGCGCCTCCATGGCGGCGCGGCGCAGGCGGTCGCGGATCGCCTCGCCCAGCCCCTCGCCGGGAATCGGCACCACGGCGATGGCCCGCACGTCGGCCCGGTCCAGCTCGCGCAGCATGGCGAAGGGGCTGCGCGCGGCCTCGGCGAGATCGCCGGCGGGCGAGAGGTTGAGGGTCACCTTCGCGCCGGGCGGCACGTCCTCGCCGAAGGCGAGCAGGCCCTCGTCCGGCGCCACCTCGCGCACGTCCAGCCGCACCGGCTTCGAGGGCGCGTAGTGACGCCCGACGAGGCCCGGCGAGCGCACCGGCTCGCCCGGGCGACGGCCTTCGAGCGGGCCGATCACCGCCTCGATCTCGGCGCGCGGCAGGCCGCCGGGACGCAGCAGCAGGGCACGATCCGGCTCCGACAGGTCGACGACCGTGCTCTCCACCCCCACCTCGCAGGGGCCGGCATCCAGCACCAGCTCGATGCGTCCCGCGAGGTCGGCCAGCACGTGTTCGGCGGTGGTGGGGCTCGTGCGCCCGGAGCGGTTGGCGCTGGGCGCGGCCACCGGCTCGTCCACCGCCCGCAGCAGGGCGAGCGCCACCGGATGGGCGGGCATGCGCACCGCCACGGTGGGAAGGCCGGCGCTCACCCGCGGCGAGAGGCCCGATCCCGGCCGCCGGGGCAGCACGATGGTGAGCGGGCCGGGCCAGAAACGCGCCACCAGCCGCTCGGCGCGCTCGTCGAAGACGGCGATGCGCCGTGCCACCTCGGGCGCGCCCACGTGGGCGATCAGCGGATTGCGCGAAGGCCGGCCCTTGGCGGTGAAGATGCGTTCGACCGCCTCGTCACGGGTCGCCACTCCGCCCAGCCCGTAGACGGTCTCGGTGGGAAAGGCGACGAGCCCGCCCGCGCGCAGCACCTCGGCGGCGCGGGCGATGCCCGCCGCATCGGCCTTCAGGACTTCGGTCTTCAATGTCGCGACGACGTTCCTTCATCCTTCGGCCGCAGGGCCGCCTCGTAGACAAAGGCGACCAGCAGCAGCTTCACGAGATCTCCGAGGACGAAGGGCAGCAGGCCGAGCTGCACCGCCTTCTCCGGACCGACGAAGGTGGACAGCCACAGCAGACCCGGCACGTAGATGGCCACCGAGGCGAGCAGCAGCATGCCCACCAGTGCGGGCAGTCTCAGGCGCAGCTCGGCGGCCCTGCCGGCGATCCAGGCGGCGGCGAGGAAGCCGGCCAGATAGCCCCCCGTCGGTCCCAGCATATAGGGCAGGCCAACGCCCTTTTCCGGCGTGCCGGCGAAGACGGGAAGCCCGGCCGCGCCCTCGGCCAGATACAGCGCCACGGTGGCGAGGCCGAGCCGGGGGCCGCAGGCGAGGCCGATCAGGAACACCGCCGCCGTCTGCAGCGTCACGGGCACCGGCCAGAAGGGCACCTGGATCTTCGCCGAGGCCCACAGCAGCAGGCTGCCCAGCACGGCGAGGGCGGCCACCCGCAGCCCCTCCGGCGCGCCCGCGCGCGGGCGCCAGATGCGATCGATGGCGAACACCGTCCGCTCCAACGTCATGCTCCTCTCCCTTCACTCGTCGATCGGTCGGCGGCCGCGAGCCGCCTAATCGCCCGGTGGCCGATGTCGCTGCGCCAGAACCCTTCGGGCCAGTCGATCAGCTTCACCGCGGCGTAGGCGCGATCGTAGGCTTCGACGAGATCGCGCCCGAGGCCCACCACGTTCAGCACGCGCCCGCCCACCGCAAGCCAGCGGCCGTCCTCGTGCTTCGTGCCGGCATGGAAGACCAGGACGCCCTCCATGCCCGCAAGCCGCCCGAGGCCGCGGATCTCGGTCCCCTTGACGCAGCTTCCGGGATAGCCGCGGCTCGCCAGCACCACGCACAGCGCGTGCTCGTCGGAAAAGCGCACCTTGAGGTGGCGCAGACCGCCCTCCGCCGCCGCGAGGGCGATCTCGCCGAAGTCGCTCATCAGCCGCGGCAGGATCACCTGCGCTTCGGGATCGCCGAAGCGGACGTTGAACTCGAGCAGCTTCGGGCCCTCGGCGGTGAGCATGAGGCCGGCGTAGAGGATGCCGCGATAGGGCGTGCCGAGCTCCTTCATGCCGCGCACCGCCGGCAGCACGATGCGCTCCATGGCGGCCTGCGCCGTGGCCCCGTCGAGGGCGGGCGTGGGCGAATAGGCTCCCATGCCGCCGGTGTTCGGCCCGCGATCGCCGTCGAAGGCACGCTTGTGGTCCTGGGCGGTGCCGATCTCCTGCACCGTCTCGCCGTCGCAGACGGCGAAGAGGCTGGCCTCCTCGCCCTCCAGATACTCCTCGATCACCAGCGTGCGCCCGGCCTCGCCGAAGCGGCCGGCGAAGGCCTCGCGCACCGCCTCCTCCGCTTCGGCCAGGGTCTGCGCCACCACCACCCCCTTGCCGGCGGCGAGCCCATCGGCCTTGACCACCACCGGCGCGCCGTGTTCGCGCAGCCAGGCGAGCGCCGCGTCCTGCTCCTCGGCGCGGAAGATGCGCGCACTCGCGGTGGGGATGCCGAAGCGGCGGCAGAACTCCTTGGTGAAGGCCTTGGATCCCTCAAGCCGCGCGGCCGCCGCGGTGGGGCCGAAGGCGCGGATCCCGGCCTCCTGAAGCCGGTCCACCAGTCCGGCCACCAGCGGCTGCTCGGGCCCCACGACCACGAGGTCCACCCCCCGCTCGCGGCACAGCGCGAGGATGCCCTCGTGGTCGTCGGCGGCCACGGGCACGCATTCGGCGTCCCGGGCGATGCCGTCGTTGCCCGGGGCGCAGAGGACCCCGTCGACGATGGGCGAGGCCGCCAAGGCCCAGCACAGGGCGTGCTCGCGCCCGCCCGATCCCACCACCAGAACGCGCATGGCCGGAAACCCGCGGAGCTCGCGGGCGATCTGGCCGCACCCGCGTGGACCGTCAAGCCGGCCGGGCCCTCAGCTCCCGGCCGGCGGCAGCTCCTCGCCCATGGCCGCAGCGATCTCGGCCGCAAGCCGCTCGGGTTCGACGCCGTGCTGGAAGGCCTTCACGAAGCGGCCTGCGGGATCGAAGAGGTAGAGCCAGGCGGAGTGGTCGATGAGATAGGGATCGCCCTTCGCTCCGCCGTACTCCTCCGGCTCCACCTTGCGGTAGAAGACCCGGTAGCGCTTCGCCACCTCCGCGATCCGCTCCGGTGTGCCGGTGAGGCCGACGATGCGCGGGTCGAACTGGCGCACGAACTCGCCCACGACCTCGGGCGTGTCGCGCTCGGGATCGACGGAGACGAAGACGGGGGCGACCGAGTCGGCGAGCGGGCCGAGACGCTCCAGGGCCACCGCCACCGTGCCGAGGGTGGTGGGGCAGACGTCCGGGCAGAAGGTGGAGCCGAAGAAGATCAGCATCCAGCGGCCGCGGAAGTCGCGGTCGGTGACGGTGCGGCCCGACGCGTCCACCAGCTCGAAGGGACCGCCCAGCTCCACGGCGGTCACCGCCCCGGCCGGGTCGGCCTCGGGAGCCGGTGCGGTGCGGTTCCACAGCCACAGGCCGGCGAGCACTGCGACCAGCAGGGCGACGGCAGGCGGCAGCAGACGGCGCATGGGTTCCTCCGTGGGGGGGCCGGTGTTCCGGTGCACCGCCGCTCATCTGGCCCCGCCGCACGGGCCGGCAAGCGGCACGGGGGCGCAGGGGCGGGCGGAAACGGAAGCGGGCGGGATCGCTCCCGCCCGCTCCGCGAAGGCGCCGACGGCGCTCAGTCCGCCGGCAGCAGCCGCTCGATTTCCCCGAGGCCGTAGTCCTCGGGCGGTCCGAAGCGCTCGGGATCGCGCTTGGGCAGCCGCTTGAGCTCGCGGTAGATCCGCCCGGTGCCGGCCGGGATGAGCCGGCCGACGATGACGTTCTCCTTGAGCCCCATGAGCCGATCCACCTTGCCGGCGAAGGCGGCCTCGGTGAGCACCCGCGTCGTCTCCTGGAAGGAGGCGGCGGAGATCCACGAGTGGGTCTGCAGGCTGGCCTTGGTGATGCCCTGCAGCACCGGCACCGCCGTGGCCGGCCGGCGCCCCTCGCGCTCCATGCGGGCGTTCATCTGCTCGAACTCGATCTTGTCCACCTGCTCGCCGATCAGGTAGGTGGTGTCGCCCGGATCCACCACCTCGACCTTCTGCAGCATCTGCCGGACGATCACCTCGATGTGCTTGTCGTTGATCTTCACGCCCTGCATGCGGTAGACTTCCTGGATCTCGTTCACGAGGTAGTTGGCCAGAGCCTCGATCCCGAGGACCCGCAGGATGTCGTGCGGCACGGGCTGGCCGTCGACGATGACGTCGCCCGGCTTCACGTGATCCCCGTCCTGCACCAGGATGTGCTTGTTCTTGGGGATCGTGTACTCCACCGGCTCGAGGTGCTCGTCGTCCGGGATAATGCGCAGCCGACGCTTGTTCTTGTAGTCCTTGACGAACTCGATCGTGCCGGAGACTTCGGCGATGATCGCCGGATCCTTCGGCCGCCGCGCCTCGAACAGCTCGGCCACCCGCGGCAGACCGCCGGTGATGTCGCGGGTCTTGATGGTCTCCTTGGTGAGACGGGCCAGCACGTCACCGGGATGCACGCGCTGTCCGTTCTCCACCGTGACCACCGCGCCCACCGGCAGGTAGTAGCGCGCCTCGTTGCCCGAGGGCAGGACGACCGGCTTGCCCTCCTCGTCCTCGATGAGGATGTGCGGCCGCAGGCTCTGGGCGCGGGCGTGCTGGCGCCACTCGACGATCTCGCGGGTGGCGCGGCCGGTGGCTTCGTCGACCACCTCGCGGTAGCTGATGCCCTCCACCATGTCGACGAACACCACGCGGCCCTCGGCCTCGGCGATCACCGGCAGGGTGTGGGGATCACACTCGGCGAGGATCTGGCCCTTCTGCACCTCGTCCCCGTCGGGGACGAGGAGCCGCGCGCCGTTCGGCAGGCGGTGGCGCAGGCGCTCGCGGCCCTGGCGGTCGCGCACCACCACCTCGGTGTTGCGGCCCAGCACGATGGTGCGGCGCTCGGAGTCCGTCACCAGCCGCGGGTTGACGATCTCCACCC
>BEIP01000098.1 GCA_002898955.1 bacterium HR39
AGCTCATTTACAATGGCTATTGGTTCTCGCCCGAGCGCGAGATGCTGCAGGCGCTGGTCGACAGGTCCCAGGAGTGCGTCACCGGCACCGTCCGCCTCAAGCTCTACAAGGGCTCGGTGCAGGTGGTGGGCCGCAGGAGCCCCTACAGCCTCTACCGGCAGGACCTCGCCACCTTCGAGGAAGGCTCCGGCTACGACCAGCGCGACGCCACCGGCTTCATCCGCCTCAACGCCCTGAGACTGCGTCTCCGTGCGATCGCGCAGAAGGACTGCCGCGGCGCGCCGTGAGCGGGAGAGGGCGGCGCGGCCGCTGCCGCCCGACTGGCCGCGCATGGTGGAGCGGGTGCTCTACCGCGACGGCCTGATGCTGGTGCTGGACAAGCCGGCCGGGCTGCCGGTCCATCCCGGGCCGGGTGGCGGCATCACGGTCGAGGACTATCTCGACGCGCTCCGCTTCGGCCTGCGCACCCGTCCCCATCTCGCCCACCGGCTCGACCGGGACACATCGGGCTGCCTCGTGCTGGGCCGGCACCGCAAGGCGCTGCGCCGGCTCGGGGCGCTGTTCCGCCAGGGCCGGGTGGAGAAGACCTACTGGGCCGTCGTCCACGGCCGCCCGCCGCAGGAGTCGGGCGTGATCGACCTGCCGCTTTCCAAGGTCTCCCGGGACCGGCGCAGCTGGTGGATGCGCCCGGACCCCGAGGGGCAGCCGGCCGTCACCGCCTACCGGGTGCTGGCGAGCGACGGGGAGCTCTCGTGGGTGGAGCTGCGCCCGCGCACCGGCCGCACCCACCAGCTCCGCGTCCACTTGGCCGCCATCGGCTGCCCCATCGTGGGCGACCCCGTCTACGGCCGCCCGGAGGATCGCGGCACGCCGACGATGCTGCACGCGCGGGCGGTGGAGATCCCGCTCTACCCCAACCGTCCGCCGGTGCGGGTCGAGGCACCCGTGCCGGACCACATGCGGCCGCCGATCGAGCGGCTGCGGAGGGCCGCCGCCGCGGCCGGCCGCCCGGTCCCGCCGGTCGATGCGCATGTGGAACCCGGCCGCGAACCGGTGCAGGATGTCGCAGATCCACAAGGGAGGGAGGAAAGGTGAGGCCCGCAGGCCCCCGGAAGACGCGCACGGCCGCCCTTCTGGCCGCGACCTCGCTGATCGCGGCCGCCGTGCCGGCGCAGGCCGGGGGCGGCTTCGGCGACATGCTCCGGCGCGGGCCCGGCAGACTGCAGGGCGGTGGTGCGGGAGCGGCCGCGCAGGTGGACCCGGAGACCGCCGGCGCCGGCCTGCGCGAGGCGCTGGTGGTGGGCATCGAGCGGGCGGTGGACTTCCTCGGCCGGCCGGGGGGCTTTCTGAACAGCGAGCGCTTCCGCATCCCGCTGCCGAGCCCCTTCGCCGAAGCCGGTCGGGCGCTGCGCATGGTCGGGCTCGGACAGACCGCCGACGACCTCGAAGCGCGCATGAACCGCGGCGCCGAGCGGGCGGTGCGGGTCGCGAAGGACCTGTTCGTCGAGGCGGTGCCCCAGCTCACCTTCGAGGATGCCCTCGCCATCCTGCAGGGCCCGGAGGATGCCGCCACCCGCCATCTCGAGCGGACCACCGGCGCCGGGCTGCAGCGGCGCATGCGCCCGATCGTCGAGCGGGAGCTGCAGGACGCCGGCGCGCTGGCGCTGTGGGAGCAGCTGGCGGGACAGGCGAAGAGCGTGCCGGTCCTCGGCAGTCCCGAGAAGGGGCTCGTCGACCACGTGACGGAGCGGGCGAGCCACGCCCTCTTCGCGGTGCTCGCCGAGGAGGAGAAGCGCATCCGCACGAACCCGGCGGCCCGCACCACCGAACTCCTGCAGCGCGTGTTCGGGCGCCGAGCCGCCATCTGGACCGGACGGGCCGCATGCGGTAGGCTCGCGAACGAAACGGGTACGGGCGCGCAGCCGGCGTGGAGGAGGGACGCGGATGGAGGCAGCCGGGCTGGGGCTTCCCCTGGCGGCACTGATCACGGGCCTGCTGCTGGGCTTCGTCGCGGCGTGGGTGGTGCGGTTGCGGCCGCTGGAGATGGCGCTGGTGGAGGCGCGGGCACGCACCGGCGAGCTGGAGCGGCGCGCGGCCGAGGCGGAGGACGCGCGGCGGCGCTGCGAGGAGGAAGCCCGGGGCCTGCGCGAGGAGGTGCGCCGGCTCGATGCCGAAAAGCGCGAGGTGGAGGGCACGCTCGAGGCCGAGCGGCGGGCCCATGCCGCGCGGATCGAGGAGCTGCGCGAGACGGGGCGCCAGCTCGAGGAGAAGTTCGCGGCGCTGGCCGACGAGGTGCTGGGACGCAACAGCGCGAAGTTCCTGGAGCTCGTCTCCGAGCGCTTCCGCACCCACAGCACCGAGGCCGAACGCAGCCTCGAGGCCCGCAAGAGGGAGATCGAGGAGCTGATCCGGCCGGTGCGCGAGGCCCTCGAGAAGTTCGAGCACCGGGTGGGCGAGATCGAGAAGGCCCGCGAGGGGGCCTATCGGGCGGTGAGCGAGCAGGTGCGGCTGCTGGCCGAGAGCCACCAGCGGCTCGAGCGCTACACCGCGAGCCTCGTGCAGGCGCTGCGCCGTCCCCAGGTGCGCGGCCGCTGGGGCGAATACCAGCTCAGGAACGTGGTCGAGCTCGCCGGCATGAGCGAGCACGTGGACTACGTGCTGCAGGCCGCGCAGGAGGGCGGCGACGGCCGCCTGCGCCCCGATGCGGTGATCCGGCTGCCCGGCGGCAAGACGGTGGTGGTGGACGCGAAGACACCGCTGGATGCCTATCTCACCGCCGTCGAGGCGCAGAGCGAGGAGGAGCGCCGCGCTGCGCTGGACCACCACGCCCGCCAGCTCCGCGCGCACGTCCAGATGCTGGCCTCGAAGGAGTACTGGCGCCAGTTCTCCGACGCACCCGACTTCGTCGTCATGTTCGTACCCGGCGAGGCCTTCTACGCCGCCGCCGTGGAGCGCGATCCCACCCTGTTCGAATACGCCCTCGAGAGGCGGGTGCTGATCACCACGCCCTCCACCTTCGTCGCGCTCATGAAGGCCATCGCCTTCGGCTGGCAGCAGGAAAAGATCGCCGAGAGCGCCCAGCAGGTGGCCGAGGCCGCCCGCGAGCTCTACAACCGCATCGGCACCTTCCTCGATCACATGAACAGGCTGGGGCGGGCGCTGAGCTCGGCGGTGGACCACTACAACCGAGCGGTGGGCTCGCTCGAGAGCCGGGTGCTGCCGCAGGCGCGCCGCTTCGCCGAGCTCGGGGTGACGCCGGCGGGCGAGCGGCTGCCCGAGGCGGGAAGCATCGAGCGGGTGCCGCGGCAGCTCCACGCACCGGAGCTGCCGGACGGAGCGGAAGCCGCGCCGGCCGACGCCGCGGGTACGGGAGGGAACGCGAGTTGAGGATCCGCACGCTCGAGGCCACCTTGGCCCTCCTCGCGCTGCTCGGCCCGATCGGGATCCGGGCCCAGCAGGCCGACGGTGCCGCGCAGCCCGAAGCCGCGCCGGCGCAGCCGGCCGGGGAGGGCCAGGCCGCGCCGGCACCCGAGGATGTGGATGCGCTGATCGCGCGCATGCGCGAGAAGATCGAGCACATGGACCGCATCGCCCGCGAGCGGGACCAGGCGCTGAAGTTCCTGCGCGAACAGGTGGAACAGGCGACGAAGCTCATCGGCGAGACGAGCGAGACGGCCCAGAGCCTGCGCAGCGAGCGCGCCGTCCTCGGCACCCGGCTCGAGGAGCTCTCCCGCATCCGCGACGAGCTGGCCGGCGAGGTGAGCGAGCGGGAGAAGCTGCTGCGGGCACTGGAAGCGCGCGTGGCGGCGCTCACCGACCTGCTGGGACTGGAGAAGCCCGACCGCCATCGGCTGGGTGAGAGCCTCGATGCCCTGAAGACGAAGCTCGGGCAGGCGCTGTCCGAACGTGACGAGCTGCGCCGGCAGGTGGCTTCGCTGGAGGGGGAACTGGCGGCACGCGAGCAGGCGCTGGGCGAGGCGAAGGCGACGGCCGCGGCCGAGCGCGAGCGGCTGGAAAAGGAGCTCGCCGACCTGCGCACCGAGCGGGAGCGGGTCGCGAGGGAGCTCGAGGAGAGCCGTGGTGCGCTTTCCGCGCGCGAGGAGGAGATCGCGCGCCTCGCGGCCGAGGTGGAGCGGCTGAACGGCCGGCTTTCCACCCTCACGGCACTCCTCGCCGACAACGAGGAGCGGCTCGACCATCTGAGCCGGGTCGACCGCGAGCAGAAGGCCACCATCGAGCGCCTCACCGCGCAGCTCAACGAGGCGCTCGCGCGGAAGGTGGAGGAGCTGCAGCAGTACCGCTCCGAGTTCCTCGGGCGGCTGCGGCAGGTGCTGGGCGATCATCCGGACATCCGCATCGAGGGCGACCGCTTCGTGCTGCAGTCGGAGATCCTCTTCCCCTCCGGCTCGGCCGAACTCGAGCCGGAAGGAAAGCGCCGGCTCGAGGAGATCGCCAACACGCTGAAGGAGATCGCCGCGAAGATCCCGCCCGACGTCGACTGGGTGCTGCGGGTGGACGGCCACACGGACAAGCGGCCGCTGCGGCCCGATTCACCCTACCGCGACAACTGGGAGCTCTCCACGGCGCGGGCGCTCACGGTGGTCAAGTTCCTGATCGACCGCGGCATCCCCCCGGAGCGGCTGGTGGCGGCGGGCTTCGGCGAGTACCGGCCGGTGGATCCCGGTGACAGCGAGCAGGCGTACCGACGCAACCGCCGCATCGAATTCCGGCTCACCCAGCGCTGAGGGAGGGACGGCCGGAAGAGCGGGACGACAGGCAAAGCATGATTGGTCTGCACCGTGGCAACCCCGGGGCCATCGGAGCTCGCCGAGCGCGGAATTCGGTACGCATCTCATCGTAGCCGACGTTCGCGGGACTCCGGTGGCTTCGGTCGGGCGCCAGGGCCAGGTGCCAATGCCCCGCACCCAGCGTCTCCGAGAGGCCGCCGGTGTGGGTCTTCGTGGAAGGCGTTGGAGCTCGGCCGACGCCGCGCCACGGCCCGATGCGAGCGCCAGATCCCGCGGGATGACGGCTGGTTCCCCGCTCCGCTCACGGCTATCTCCGTGGGCGCCACGGCGCGGCGTCGTGCGGCGCGGGCGGGATCGCACCGGAGGAGGGGCATCGGGTGGCGCGGACCTACGCGGTCGTCGATCTCTTCGCCGGCCCGGGCGGGCTGTCCGAGGGGTTCGCCGCGTGCCGGCTTGCGGACGGGACCCCCGCCTTCGACGTGCTGCTGTCGGTCGAGAAGGATCCGGCGGCCTGGCGCACCCTGCGGCTGCGCAGCTTCCTGCGCCTGCTGGACCGCCTGCCGCGCGCCTACCTCGCGTGGATCGCCGATCCCGGGCGCACGCCGGAGTGGGAGGAGACGCACCCGCGCGCGTGGGAGGAGGCGGGGCGGCGCACGCTGCGGCGCGAGCTCGGCGCACCGGGCGTGTTCGAGGAGCTGGCTCCGCGCCTCGTGGCCCTGCGCGAGGCGTGGCACGGCGATACCGTGCTGATCGGCGGCCCGCCCTGTCAGGCCTATTCGCTGATCGGCCGCGCCCGCAACGCCGGCAACCCGGGCTACGACCCCGAGCGCGACGGCCGCCACTTCCTCTACCGCGAGTACCTGCGCATTCTCGATCTGCTGCGGCCGGCCGCCTTCGTGATGGAGAACGTCAAGGGACTGCTCTCCGCCCGGGTGGGCCGCGAGCACGTCTTCCGCCGCATCCTCGACGACCTCGCCTCCATCGGCGGCGGATCCGACGGCTACGAGCTGGTCGCCTTCGCGGGCGGACGGGTGGGCTGTACGGACGTGCGCAAGTTCGTGGTGCGGGTGGAGGAGTTCGGCGTGCCGCAGGCCCGCCACCGGGTGTTCGTCCTCGGGATCCGGCGCGACGCGCTGCCCGTGCTCCTGCCGCCTCCACCGCGCGTCGCGCGCCACGTCGCGGCCGGTACCGTGCTGGCGGGCCTCGAGCCGTTGCGCAGCGGGCTCAGCCGCGGAGATTCGGCCGACGCGTGGCGGCGGACGGTGCTGGACGCCTTCGGGCGGCTGGAGCGGCTCGCCCGGAAGGTGGGTCCGG
>BEIP01000099.1 GCA_002898955.1 bacterium HR39
CCGCCCGGCCCGATCGTCCGCACAAACCGCCCGCAAGCCGGGAGAGCCGCAGGTGCGCAGCCCCTTCCCGAACCCCCTGTGCATCGCCCTCGACCTCGACGATCCGGAGCGGGCGCGGGAGCTCGCCGCCCGGCTGCACGGCGTCGCGGGCGGGGTGAAGATCGGGCTCGAGCTCTTCACCCGCGGCGGGCCCGGGGTGGTGCGCGCGATCCGCGCGGAAGGTCCGCGCATCTTCCTCGATCTCAAGCTGCACGACATCCCCAACACCGTGGCCGGGGCGGTGCGGGCCATCTCCGATCTGCCTGTCCACCTGACTACGCTGCACGCCGCGGGCGGCCGCGCCATGCTGGAAGCGGCGGTGGAGGCGAGGAACCGCACCCGGCCCACGCTGAAACTCGTGGCGGTGACCGTGCTCACCAGCCTCGGCCTGGCCGCTCTGCGTGATCTCGGCATTCCGCAGGAGCCGGAAGAACGGGTGCTGCACCTCGCGCGTCTCGCGCTGGAAGCGGGCGTCGACGGGCTCGTCTGTTCGCCGCAGGAGGTGGGCGTGCTGCGCGAGGCGCTCGGACCGGAGCCGCTCCTCGTGGTGCCCGGAATCCGCCCCGAGCCGGCGGCCGACGACCAGGTGCGCACGGCCACGCCCGAAGAGGCGCTCGCGGCCGGAGCCGACGTGCTGGTGGTGGGTCGGCCCGTCACCCGTACGCCCGACCCGCGCGCGGCCGCGGCGGCGATCCTGGAACGGCTGCGGCGCCACCACGCCGGCTGAGCCCGCGCTCCGGGCCAGGATCCGGCCCCGCCCGCCTGCCGCGCCTTTCCTCGGTGGCGCGACGGCCGGGGCGGCCCGGCCGCTCCGCACGCCGCGCCTGGGGGCCGGCTCCCAGGCGATGGATCCGGCGACCCGCATCCTTCCGGCTGGCCCCCCTCGCGGATCACCCGAGCGTGAAGCCGCGGCGCCGGGACGCCGGCTCCCCGCGGTGCCGGTTGATCGCGGAACCGCGTCCCTGTCGCCCCGCCATCGGCTGTGCCGGGCCGACGCCCCGGTGCGCCGGACCGTGCGGGTCGTGCCTTCCGTTCTCCCGTCCGCGGCGACGGCGCCACAGGCACGGGATCCGGGTCCGGCCGAGCCTGCACTCCCCTTCGCGGCTCCGCTCCGGTCTGCGGACCGGTCGACTGTCGGGCGCGTCCGCGCCCGCCCGCCGGCGGCGGAGTCACGGACTTCGACATATCTACATATCTCCAACTCGCACATTCATCGGTCGTCGTCGGGCGGTCTCCCGCGGTGGAGAGTGCGGACTGCGGCGCTCCGGCGGGTGCGGGGCGGGGGAGGGCGACGCCGAATCCGCAGCCGGGAAACGGGAAAGAAGAGGTGGAGCTGCGGGATCGGGCCGGAGGCGGCAGGTCGGGAACGTCCGTGGCGGATGGGCGCGGCACCGGTGTCGGAACGGCCGCGGCGGGCCGGGAGGAGGCACGAGGAGCCGGCGCGCGCCGCGCCGGGCGGACATTCGGCGGTCGCAGGCGCGTGGAGGGGAACGGCGCCGGATATGCGCCGCCCGAGGCGATGTGCGCCTGTCCCCACGGTCCACGGGCGTCCGCCCCGGCCCTGCCTTTCGCATCGCTCGCGACGGGTGGCGATGGCGGCCGCCGTCCGGCGATCCGGACGGCCCGGGATCACGCCACCGCCCCGCACCGCTGGCCGGGCCGGAAGGACGCACAAGGCTCGGGATCTCCGCACCCCGCTTCACCAGCGGCGTCGACCGGTCCGATCCCACACCCGGCGCCCCGCGCCCGGCCGCCCGCACCCCTCCGGACCTCCGGGGTCCGGCCGGCCGACCGGGTCGGCCGGAAGCGACGCAATGGAGACATGTAGATATCTGCATATCTCCATGTCTCCGTCCGGTCCCGTGCCGCCGCGACGAGGATCGGGCCGCCCGGCTGGGCGCTCCGGAACGGCTCTGCCGGGTCTGCGTCCTCCCGGGCTCCGGGGCGGCCCACGTGAGGTGCATGGCATGAGCGCCGTGCGCGGAGGTGCCCGCCGGGTACCCTCGCCGGTTCCGTACCGCGGTTGAGCGGATGGCGTCGCGTGCGGGACGGCCGGATCGCATTTCCTCGGAGTGCGGGCCCGCAGGGTCTTGCCAGTCGCCGTCCGAGTCCGGCGCGGGGCTCATGCGCGGCCACTGCATGCGGGACCCGTTGCTACCCTGCTACCCCACCGTTTCGCGAGCCGGGACCGGCGGCGGACGCAATCGGCCACTCGGGTCCGGCTTGGGGCTCACGCGGAGCCGCTGCACCTTTGCCGGTGATGGGAAGCCGATGGAGATGGCAGCGCAGGTCGGGCCGACGGCGCGGGATACGTCGGAGGGCATGTGCCGTCGGGGCTTTCGCGCATCCGGGGCCGGCCCGTCCCTCTCCCGCCGGGCCCCGGCTGTGCCTGCGGGCCGACGGCTGGCAGGAGCGGCTCGACGGATACGGTCGTTCCGGGTGATCCCGGCCCACCCGCGGGCTCACGGAATGTCGAGGGGCGTCCGGACGAGGGGATCGGCACGATGGAGCACCTGCGCGTCGGAACAGGATCTCACCCTTGCTGCGCAAGGCTGTGGACGCGGGGGGACCGGTATGGAGACATGCAGACGTCTGCATGCCTCGTCCGTCTTTCGGCTGGCCTCGTCTGCCGCTGTGCCGGCTTCCGCCGGGAGGCGTGGGGCCGGCGACGGCAAGCGCGGGCGGCAGGGCCGGATCCGGGGACCTGGTGAGGCCCGGCGGTCCCGGCGCATCCGCCCGGCGGCCGGAGCTCTGTCGCCGGACATCGGACGGCGGCTTCGGCGTATCCGTCCGACAGCGGGCCTACATCCCCGGAATTCGGAAGGCGGTCCTGCCCCTACGGGTCATCCCGGCCCCGCATCGGATCGCGTCGACGTGGGTCCCCGGACACGACATCGGCGCATGCAGGACCCGTGCAGGGACCGTGGCATCGAAGCCACGGCTCGCGGAACCCCTCCGGGCCGTTTACCCTTCCGCCATGAACATGCGGCATCCTCCGCGGACGGTGGAGAAGGCGCCGGGATGCCACGGGGCGGCCGCGCCTTTTCCACCGTCCGGAGCTTAACGCGGATGTGGTCAACGGAGGGTTGACAGCGGCAGCCGGAGCACGGCGGCAACCCGCATCGCCGAGCGGCGCCAACGCGCAGGTGGAAGCCGCACGCACCACGGGTACGGCTGCGACCCGCATCGCCGGGCGAGAGAGGCGTTCGGGCGTCGATGGGGCTTCGGGCCAGCCGTGGATGCGCCCGCCTGCGCCCTCGGCGCCGGCTCCCCGATGGCCACGGCGCCATTCCGCGGGGCCTCTCGGGTCGCTTTACCGGCGGCCACGGCTCGTCTCCGCCGCAGCGGCCGGATTCGTGATGCCGAACGGCATCTCCGCGCGTCCCGGCCTCGCCTCCGTGAGGCGGGGCAGGATGCCGAGACGTGGCTCGCCGGCGAATGCCCGCCCGGGTCGGATGGCCCCTGTCGAGCCCTCCGGCGACCCCCTCACTCCGCCGCGGCGGGGATCTCCTCCAGCCGGCGCAGGTCGCGGGTGAGCGCCCGCAGTTCGTTCTCGTCGAGGGTCTCGACCTCCAGCAGCCGGCGCGCGCAGCGCTCCAGCACGTCGCGGTTGGCCTCGAGGATGCGCAGCGCCCGCTCGAAGCACTGCTCGACGATGCGCCGCACCGCCTCGTCGATTTCCCGCGCCGTCTGCTCGCTGAAGCGCTTCTCCGTGAAGGTCAGCCCCGGAGCCGGCTGCAGGAAGCCGGAATGCTCCACGTCGTACGCCACGAACCCCAGCTTCTCGTCCATGCCGTAGCGGGTCACCATGGCCCGCGCGATGTCCGTGGCCTTGACCAGATCGTCCGCCGCTCCGGTCGAGAGGTGACCGAAGACCAGCTTCTCCGCCGCCCGGCCGCCCAAGATCACGGTGATCTTGTTCAGGAGCTCCTCCTTCGTCATCAGATAGCGGTCCTCGGTCGGCCGCTGGATGGTGTAGCCCAGCGCGCCGATGCCGCGCGGCACGATGGAGACCTTGTGCACCGGCTCGGTGCCCGGCAGGGCCATGGCCACCAGCGCGTGGCCCATCTCGTGATGGGCGACGATCTCGCGCTCGCGCGGATTCATCACCCGGTTCTTCTTCTCGAGCCCGGCGAGGATGCGCTCGAGCGCCCGGGTGAAGTCGTCCATGGTCACCGCGGCCGCCTTGCGGCGGGTGGCGAGCAGCGCCGCCTCGTTGACCAGATTGGCGAGATCCGCCCCCGAGAAGCCGGTGGTCATGGCGGCGATCTTCTCGAGGTCCACATCCGGTGCGAGCTTGATCTTCTTCGCATGGAGCTGCAGGATCTGCAGCCGTCCCTGCCTGTCCGGCTTGTCCACCAGCACCTGCCGGTCGAAGCGGCCCGCGCGCAGCAGCGCGGGATCGAGGATCTCCGGCCGGTTGGTGGCGGCCAGCACCACGATCCCTTCGCGCGGATCGAAGCCGTCCATCTCGGCGAGGAGCTGGTTCAGGGTCTGCTCGCGCTCCTCGTTGCCGCCGATGGCCGGTCCGGGGATGCGGGCGCGCCCCAGCGCGTCGAGCTCGTCGATGAAGATGATGCACGGCGCGTGTCTGCGGGCCTGTTCGAACAGGTCGCGCACCCGCGCCGCGCCGACGCCCACGAACAGCTCGACGAACTCCGAGCCGGTGATGGAGAAGAAGGGCACGCCCGCCTCGCCGGCCACCGCCCGCGCGAGCAGCGTCTTGCCGGTTCCGGGCGGTCCCACCAGCAGCACCCCCTTGGGGATGCGCGCGCCCAGCCGGCCGTATTCCTGCGGGTTCTTCAGGAACTCGACGATCTCGATCAGTTCCTGCTTGGCCTCTTCCACGTCGGCCACGTCGGCGAAGGTTACACCGGTGTCCTTCTCCATGTACACCTTCGCCTTCGAGCGGCCGATGGACATGAGCCCGCCCATGCCCTGGCGCTCCACCAGGCGGCGGAAGAAGAAGGCCCACAGGGCGAAGAACAGGACGATGGGGATGATCCAGCTCAGCAGCTCGCGGATCCAGGTGTTCTCGACGGTGCCGCTGACCTCCACCCCGTAGCGTTGGAACTCGCGGGCGATCTGCGGGTCGACTTGCGGGGTGACCACCCGCACCTTGCCGTCCTCCGGCTCCCGCAGGTAGCCGACGATGTGCCGGTCGCCGACCACCACCCGCTCGACCTTGCCCTGCTCCAGATACTGCTCGAAGCGGGTGTAGGAGACCACCTCGGTGGTCTGGGTGGCGTGCCACCAGTCCTGGAACAGCAGGAGCAGCAGCAGCGCACCGACCACGTACCAGAAGTGGTAGTGGAACTGGCGGTCCTCGAGCTTCTTCACCGCTCCTCTCCCGCGCCGGCCCGCGCGTCCCGCATATGGCCACACGCTTCCATCTCTTCGAGTGATCCGCGCGCGAGCAGGGCCTTGAGTTCGTAGAGCAGCTCCAGCGCCTCGCGCGGGGACAGGCGGTCGGGATCGATCTCCGCGAGGCGCCGCTCCACCGGCGAGGGCTCGCGCCGCACGCTCTCCGCCACGCTCATGGACGCGAACAGCGGCAGGTCCTCGGCCAGCTCCGCCACCGCCGAGCGCGCCTCGCCCCGCTCCAGCCGTCGCAGCACCTGCCGGGCGCGGGCGATCACCGGTCCCGGCAGGCCGGCGAGGCGGGCCACGTAGATGCCGTAGGAGCGGTCCGCCGCACCGGGCACCACCTCGTGGAGGAACACCACCTCGCCCTCGAACTCGCGCACCCGCACCGTCCAGGCGGCGAGGTGGGGCAGCTTTCCGCACAGCGCCGTGAGCTCGTGGTAGTGGGTGGCGAACAGCCCGCGGCAGCGCACCACGTCGTGGAGGTATTCGACCACCGCCCAGGCGATGGAGAGGCCGTCGAAGGTGGCGGTGCCGCGGCCGATCTCGTCCAGCACGACGAAGCTCTGCGGCGTGGCCCGGTGCAGGATGGCGGAGGTCTCCAGCATCTCCACCATGAAGGTGGAGCGGCCGCGGGCGAGATCGTCGCCCGCAGATC
>BEIP01000100.1 GCA_002898955.1 bacterium HR39
CCTCGACCATGTGCCGGTGCGGCCGCTCGCGCGGCGCATCCCCGGCTGGCGCGAGTGCGCGCTCTCCGGCGGCGACGACTACGAGCTGCTGTTCACCGCCCCGCCGGCCATGCGCGGGAGGATCGCCGAGATCTCCGCGCGGCTCGATCTGCCGATCACCCGCATCGGCCCGGTGGTGGAGGGCGAGGGCGTCGTGGTGGAGGACGCCGAGGGCCGGCCCGTCGAACTGGCGCGCACCGGCTGGCGGCACTTCTGAACGCCGCGGGTCTTGCGGGATCGGGGCCGGGTCTTCATGAAGACGCGCGGCCGCGCGCCCCGGCGTGGTCTGCGCGAGGGGGAGCACCATGACCAACGTGGCGGTGGTCGGCGCCCAGTGGGGTGACGAGGGCAAGGGCAAGATCGTCGACTGGCTGAGCGAGCGGGCTGATGTGGTGGTGCGCTTCCAGGGCGGCCACAACGCCGGCCATACGCTGGTGATCGATGGCCGCACCTACAAGCTCTCGCTGCTGCCCTCGGGCATCGTGCGTGGCAAGCTCTCCATCATCGGCAACGGCGTGGTGGTGGATCCCTGGGCACTGCTCGAGGAGATCGAGCGGCTGCGCGCCATGGGCGTGCCGGTCGGCCCCGACAATCTGCGCATCGCCGAGAACGCGCCGCTCATCCTGCCGCTGCACGGCGAGCTCGACCGGGCGCGGGAGAAGGCGCGCGAGGAGGCGAGGGGCGGCACCGGACGCATCGGCACCACCGGCGGCGGCATCGGCCCGGCCTACGAGGACAAGGTGGCGCGTCGGGCGATCCGCATGTGCGATCTGGCCGACCGTCCCGCCCTCGAGGCCAAGGTCCACGAGCTGCTGCTCCACCACAACGCGCTGCGCCGCGGCTTCGGCATCCCCGAGGTCGACCCGGGAGAGCTCACCGAAAGCCTGCTGGCGCTGGCCCCGCGCATTTTGCCCTTCGTCGAGCCGGTGTGGATGCGCCTCGCGGAACTGCGGCGCGCCGGCCGGCGCATCCTGTTCGAGGGGGCGCAGGGGGCGATGCTGGACGTGGACCACGGCACCTACCCCTTCGTCACCTCCTCCAACACGCTGGCCGCCCAGGCGGCGCTCGGCTCCGGCGTGGGGCCGGACACCGTCGGCTACGTGCTCGGCATCTGCAAGGCCTACACCACCCGGGTGGGGGCCGGCCCCTTCCCCACCGAGCTGCACGACGAGACGGGCCGGCTTCTGGGCGAGCGCGGCCGCGAGTTCGGCACGGTGACGGGGCGGCCGCGGCGCTGCGGCTGGTTCGACGCGGTGCTGGTGCGCCAGGCGGTGAAGATCGGCGGCATCGACGGGCTGGCGCTGACCAAGCTCGACGTGCTGGACGGCTTCGAGCGGATCCGCGTGTGCACCGCCTACAGTCTGGGCGGCCAGATCCTCCACCACCTGCCGGCCGGACTCACCGCCCAGGCCAAGGTCGAGCCGGTCTACGAGGAGCTCGAGGGCTGGCGGGAGAGCACCCGCGGCGCGCGCAGCTTCGCCGACCTGCCGGCCAATGCGGTCAAATACGTCAAGCGCCTCGAGGAGCTGGTGGAGTGCCCGGTGGCGCTCCTCTCCACCAGCCCCGACCGCGAGGACACCATCCTCGTCCACGACCCCTTCGCCGACTGAGTGGAGGAGGACGCCCGCGTGCACCCCTTCGCCGAATTCCTGCGCATCATCGGCCGCGGCCCCACCCTCTCGCGCCCGCTCACGCGCGAGGAAGCCCGCGAGGCCATGCGCCGGATCCTGGAGGGCGCGGTGGAGCCGGTGCAGCTCGGCGCCTTCCTCCTGGTGCTGAGGACGCGCGGCGAGAGCGCCGAAGAGATCGCCGGGATGGTGGACGCGGTGCGCGAGACCTTCGCGGAGCGGCCGCTGCCGGTCGTGGATCTCGACTGGCCCAGCTACGCCGACCGGCACCGCATGCTGCCGTGGTTCACCGCATCGGCCCTGCTGCTGGCGCGGGCCGGGATCCGGGTGCTGATGCACGGGATCGAGGGCGAAGGTCCCGCCACCACCCGCGCCGGGCTGGCGGCGCTCGGCGTGCGGGCCGCGCGCAGCGTCGAGGAGGCGGGCGAGCGGCTGGAGCGCACCGGCTTCGCCTATCTGCCGCTCGAGGTCCTCGCGCCGTCCTTCGCCGCCCTGTTCGGGCTGCGGCCGGTCCTGGGGGTGCGCACGGCGGTGAACACGGCGGCGCGCGCCCTCGACCCGGCCCGGGCCGCGGCGCAGCTGCAGGGGGTGTTCCATCCGCCCTACATCGCCCTGCACGCCGAGGTGCAGCGGCTTCTGGGCACGCGCCGGGCGCTCACCTTCAAGGGTGGCGGCGGCGAGGTCATGCGCCTGCCCGACAAGCCGCTGCGCGCGGTGCGGGTCGCGGGCGGGGAGATGCGGGAGGAGACCTGGCCGGCCATCCCCTACGCGGGCCCGCGCCACCCCTTCCGCGAGGAGCCGCCCGAGCCCGCGCGCATCGCCGCCCTGTGGCGGGGCGAGGTGGAGCTGCCCGGCCCCGAAGCCGCCATCGTCGGCACCGCCGCCCTCGCGCTGCACCTGGTGGGCCGGGCGGAGAGCATGGAAGCGGCCGAGGACCTCGCCCGGGAGCTGTGGCGGGAGCGCCCGCGCGGCCTGCCGCCCGCCTGAGCGGGGCGGCGTCCGCCCGCTACTTCACCGCCAGCACCGGGCAGGGGGCGAGCTGCAGCAGCTCGTGGGCGACGCTCCCCAGCAGCAGCGCCGCGAGCTCGCCGTGGCCGCGGGTGCCGCAGGCGAGGAGATCGGCGCCGCGGCGCTCGGCCTCGCGGATCAGGGCTTCGGCCGGCCTGCCCTCGACCGGCACCTTCTTCACCTTCACAGCCCCCCGCCCGCGGGCGGTGAGCTCCGCCTCGTTCAGCCAGAATTCGCCGAGCGCCGCGAGGATGCGCATGTCCTCGGTGGGCTCGGGCGGCAGCTCGATGTAGGTGAGCGGCACGGTGCGGCGGGTCTCCGGCTCGACCAGATGCTCGATCTCGGCGAGCCGGCGCAGGGGTTCCGGCACCCGCCGCCAGTGCAGCACGTGCACGAGGAGCAGCTCGGCGTCGTACTTCGCGGCGATGTCGGCGGCCATGCGCACGGCGCGGGTGCTCGGCTCCGAGCCGTCGACGGCGGCGATGACGGTGCGGATCACGGCGGGCGCGCTCCCCTTCCCCGTTACCGGAAGGATCTCTGCACCGCGGAGGGTGTGCCGTCCAGCCCCCGCACCACCTCCGGGCCGCCGGGCTCCGCCCCACGCACCAGCATCCGGGCACGGGCGGGATCGGCGGTCCAGGCGAACAGGGAGCCTTCGTAGAGCGCCACGTCCGGAAAGCCCAGAGGCCGGGCGAGGACGAACCAGACCACCGCCGCCTCGCGGCCGCCGTCGCAGTAGACGACGATCCGCACATCACGCCGCAGACCCGCCGCCGCCACCCGCTCGCGCAGTTCCCCGGGCGGGCGGAAGTGGAGGTCGCCGTCGCGGTCCACCACGAGCAGGCTCGCGCCCGGCAGGTTCACCGCACCGGGAAGGTGGCCGCGCGCGCCGGTGCCGGGAGCGGGACGCTCGCCGCGGTAGACGGCGGGATCGCGCGCATCGACGAGGACGGCGCCGCCCTCGCGCACGATGCGCTCGACCTCCGCGGTGGTGGCGCGCAGGCGCTCGCGCACCCGCGTCACGGCGAAGCCGCCCTCGGCCGGCATCCGCCAGGCGGTCTCGACCGGCAGACCCGCCCTGCGCCAGCCGGCGTTGCCGCGATCGAGCAGCGCCACCGCGTCGTGGCCGTAGAGGGCGAAGAGCCAGACGAGCCAGGTGGCACCCTGGAGATCCCGGTAACGGGTGCCGGGCCAGGCGACCACCACCGGCTCCCCGGCGTCCACGCCCAGTCGGCGCAGCAGCGCGGCGAAGCGGCCCGGGGGCGGTGCGAAGCGCACGTCACCGTCTTCCGTCCGCGCGTCGCGCAGCAGCTCGACCGGCACCGGCACGGCGCCCGGCACATGGCCGTCGGGATCCACGGAGTCGAGCATTTCGCCCCGGTCCATCCGCACGTCCAGGACTGCCGCCCGGCCGAGGAGGCGGGCGAGACGCTCGGGCTCCAGCAGGGGCGGCACGGCCGCGCGGACCGGCAGGGCAACGAACAGGAGCACACACGTCCATGCGACCGCCAGCGTGGCAGCGCCGTGCCTTCCCATGTTCCCTCCGAGCCATGCGACACCTGGAAAATTCCTGTTGCCGGACTCGTACTTCAGGCCGGCCTCTGGCGCAAGCACCCGATGGTATGCCAGGCTGGGCCCGATCGCCGCAGGATCGTACGGTTCACGCCGGCAGCAGCCCGGCCGCGGCGAAGCCGCCGTCCACCACCAGCACTTGGCCGCTCACATAGGAGGCCTGCGGGCCCGCGAGCCACAGCACCGCCTCCGCCACCTCCTCCGGCGTGCCGTAGCGGCGAAGCGGCACCTGCCGCAGCCAGGCGGCACGGGTGCGCTCGCCGTGCATGGCGGCAACCAGCGGCGTCTCGATGGGCCCCGGCGCCACCGCGTTGACCCGGATGCCGTGCGGGGCGAGCTCCACGGCCGCCACCTGCGTGAGGTTGATCACCGCCGCCTTGGACGATCCGTAGGCGGCCCGGCCCACCGAGCCGCGCAGGCCGGCGACGCTCGCAATGTTCACGATGCTGCCGCCGCTGCCAGCCTCGACCATGATCCGCGCCGCCTCCTGCAGGGCGACGAACAGGCCGAAGAGGTTGACGGCGAAGATGCGGTGGAAGTCGTCGAGGGTGTGGTCGAGGAGCGGCTTTTCGGTGCCGATGCCGGCGTTGTTGACCAGCGCCGCGAGCCCGCCCAGCCGCCGGGCGAGGTCCCGCAGGGCCTCGCGAAGCGCCGCCTCGTCGGTCACATCCGCCGTGGCCGTCTCCACCGGCACCGCGAGCCCGCGGCAGGCCTCGGCCGTCCGGCCGAGACCGTCGGCGTCGCGGTCCAGCAGGCCGAGCGGCCGGCCGGCCCGCGCAAAGGCCAGTGCCGTGGCGCGGCCGATGCCCGAGCCCGCCCCGGTGATCACCGCCGGTCCGCTTCCCGTCATGTCCGCTCCTCCCCTTCCGGACGCGCGGCATGCTGCCGCGGATGGGAAGCCCGGTCGAGGGGGCCGCCTCAGCCGCGTTCGCGGTCGAGCCGCTCGAGGATCCGCCGGCGCTGGTCCTCGGGGAGTTCGGCGATGGCGGCCAGCAGGGCGCGGAGCTGGCGGCGGGCGCCGTAGAGCTGATCCAGGAGCCCCAGCACCAGCTCGAGTGCGTCCTCGCCCAAGCCGAGCTCGCCGCAGAGCTGCTGGATCAGGCGGATGCGCGCGAGGTCCAGTTCGTCGAAGAGCCGCTCGGCGTGGCTTCGGACCGGCCGCACCCAGCCGCGGGCGACCCAGCGGCGCAGCCGCCGCACGGTGAGGCCGGGGACGTGGGTGACCACCTCCTCCTCGCGGTAGAGCATCACGCCGCCTCCCGCATCATCTCGCGCCGCGGATCGTAGGCGTGGCGCTCGCGCCACTTCTCCATGAACCCGCGCAGCTCGGGGTCGATGGTGGGCGGCAGGACGATCTGCACCTCGACGATCTGATCACCCCGGTGCCCGGTGACCGGATTGGTGATGCCCCTGCCGCGCAGGCGGAAGCGGCGGCCGCCGGAGGTACCGGCGGGGATGGTGAGGCGCACCTTCCCGTCGATGGTCGGGACCTCCACCTTGGCGCCGAGCACCGCCTCGTCGATGGAGATCGGCAGCTTCACCCACACGTCGTCGCCGCGCCGCTCGAAGAACGGGTGCGGGCGCACCACCACCTCGATCAGCGCATCGCCGGGCGGTCCGCCGTGCACGCCGGGCTCGCCCTCGCCGCGCAGCCGCAGGATGCGGCCGCTCTCGATGCCGGCCGGGATCACCACGGTGAGGGTGCGGCCGTCGGGCGTGGTCACCTTCTTCGTGGCGCCGCGGGCGGCCTCCAGGAAGTCC
>BEIP01000101.1 GCA_002898955.1 bacterium HR39
GCCGCTTCTGGCGGGTCCTCTTCGGTCCCTACGACAGTCGGGCCGGAGCCGGGACGGTCTGCCGCCGGCTGCGCGAAGCGGGAGCCTGGTGCGCGGTGGTGGAGCTGACGGAAGCCTCGGGCTGAAAACCGCCTACCAGCGCAGCAGCACGGACCCCCAGGCGAAGCCGCCGCCGATGCCCGAGAGCAGCACGAGATGGCCCGGGCGCAGCCGGTCCTCGTGCACGAGCACATCCAGGGCCAAGGGAATGGAGGCGGCCGAGGTGTTGGCGTGGCGGTCGACGGTGCGGGCCACCCGCTCGTCCGGGATCCCCAGCCGGCGGGCCAGAGCGTCGATGATGCGCAGATTCGCCTGGTGCGGTACGAACCAGTCCACCTCGGAGGGCGGTATGCCCACCCGCCGGCACACCTCCTCGGCGCTGGCGCTCATGGCGGCGACGGCGTGGCGGAACACCTCGCGCCCGTTCATCCGCAGGTGCCCCACCGTGCCGGTGGAGGACGGCCCGCCGTCCACGTAGAGCTGGTGGTAGTGGCGGCCGTCGGCCGAGAGATGCGTGGCCAGCACGCCGCGGTCGAGCACCGTGCCGGTCTGCTCCTCGGCCACCAGGTAGAGGGCCCCGGCGCCGTCGCCGAACAGCACGCAGGTGGAGCGGTCGTTCCAGTCGAGGATGCGCGAGAAGGTCTCGGCACCGATCACCAGCGCGCTCTTCGCCGTGCCGGTGCGCAGGAGCGAGTCGGCCACCGAGAGGGCGTAGACGAAGCCGGCGCACACCGCCTGCAGGTCGAAGGCCGGACCTGGCGGGATGCCGAGGCGCTCCCGCACGCGCGTCGCGGTGGCGGGGAAGGTGTTGTCGGGGGTGGAGGTGGCGAGCAGCACGAGCCCCACGTCCTCGGGCCGCGCATCGGCCATCTCGAGCGCCCGGCGGGCGGCGGCCACGGCGAGGTCCGAGGTGAGCTCGCCCTCGGCCGCGAGGTGGCGCTGGCGGATGCCGGTGCGCTCGACGATCCAGGCGTCCGAGGTGTCGAGATGGGCCGGCAGCTCGGCGTTGGTGAGAACGCGCGCGGGAAGATGGCCGCCGACGCCGGCCACCCGCGCGCGCAGCCGCGGCCTCACGACGCCACCGCCCGCGGTGCGGCCGCGAGGCTCCCGGCGAGCGCCCGCAGCTCGGCGCCGATGCGCTCGTTGGTGCGGCCCTCCACCAGCCGGGCGGCGGAGAGCAGCGCGTGGGCGAAGCCGACGGCGTCGGTGCCGCCGTGGCTCTTCACCACGATGCCGTTGAGGCCGATCAGCATGGCACCGTTGTAGCGGCGCGGGTCGTAGCGCTCGCGCACCGCCGAAAGGGCCGGCCGCGCCAGCAGATAGCCCAGCTTGGCGCGCAGGGACGAGCCGAAGGCCTCTTTCAGCGAGTCCGAATAGAGGCGCGAGGCGCCCTCCGCCACCTTGAGGGCGACGTTGCCGGTGAAGCCGTCGGTCACCACCACGTCCACCACGCCGTGGACGATGTCGTTGCCCTCGACGAAGCCGCAGAACTCCATCTGGAGCGGGCTCGCGCGCAGCAGCCGCGCCGCCTCGCGCACCACGTCCTCGCCCTTGATCTCCTCGGTGCCGATGTTGAGGAGTGCCACCCTGGGACGCTCGAGGCCGAGCACCGTGCGGGCGTAGACCTCGCCCATGACGGCGAACTGCACGAGGTGCTCGGCCGAACAGCCCACATTGGCACCGAGATCGAGCATCACCACCGGCCGCCGGCCGGGCAGGGCCGTGCAGATGGCGGGACGGTCGATGCCGGGCAGCGTGCGCAGCACGATCTTGGCGATGGCCATCAGCGCGCCGGTGTTGCCGGCCGAGACGGCGGCATCGCCCTCGCCCGCCCTCACCGCCTCGACGGCGAGCCGCATGCTGGAGCGGCGCGCCTGGCGCAGCGCCTGGGAGGGCCTCGCGTCGTTGGCGACGAACTGGTCGGTGTGGCGCAGCTGCGAACGCTCCCGCACGGCGGCATGGCGCTCCAGGAGCGGGGCGATGCGGGCTTCGTCACCGAAGAGCAGGAAGCGCAGGTCCGGCCGCTCGCGCAGGGCGCGTGCCGCGCCTTCGACGACCACCCCGGGCGCACGGTCGCCGCCCATGGCGTCGAGGGCGATGGTGATGCTCATGCGTGCACGACCTCCACCGGCCACGGCGCCCCCGCGGGCGCCCCTTCCCGAAAGGGCCCGGCGGCCCCGCCGTCAAGTCCCGCCGCGGAAGCGCCCGCGCAGCACGGAGAAGGGCGATTCGCGTTCCGCCTCGGGCTCGTCGTCGCCGCGCACCCCGAATTCGCGCAGCGTCTCCTCGGCTCCGGCGGCGCGCGGATAGGGATCGAGGGCGAGCGCCAGCTCCTCCGTCACCACCTCGCCCAGATCGAGGATGTCGCCGACGAGCGGCTCGAGGTCGAGCTGCTCGAGGTCGAGGTGGAGCAGCCGGGCGGCGCTGCTGCCCCGCACGAAGGTGCGCTCGAAGGGCACCTCCAGCTCGGCGGGCACCGGCTCCAGCGTGACGACGCAGCGCTGGGTGGCGTGCGCCCGCAGCCGCCCGCGCACCCGCACCACGCCCCCGGCGCCGGCCGACACCGTACCCTCCGCTTCCAGCCGGTCGAGGGCGAGGAGGTCGAGACGCCGGCAGAGCGCCGCGCGCTCGTGCGCCGTGGCGGCGATCGCGAAGGGCGCTTCGAGGCTGGTGAGCTCGGCGATCTCGAAGGGTCGGGAGAATTCGTAGGGCGTGCGCATGGTCTGTGCCCTCCAGGGGCGCATGTCGGCGCCGGCGGGACCGGCGCGTCCCGGAGTGGCCCGGTCCTTCGCGACTTAGCGCCGCCGCAGGGCGCGTCAACGCGTCGCTTCGGCGGCAGCCGGCGACGGTTCCGCCGCCCGTGCCGGCTCCAGCCAGCCGGCCAGCTCGCGCAGCACCAGCCCCTCGAGGAAGGCCATGTGGTCCTCGCGGGCGTTGAGGCAGGGGATGTAGGCGTAGTGCTCGCCGCCCGCCTCCAGGAACAGCTCGCGGTTGGCGATGGCGAGCTCCTCCAGCGTCTCGAGGCAGTCGGCGACGAAGGCGGGCGAGACCACCGCCACCCTGCGGATGCCGCGGGCGGGGAGCTCCTTCAGCGTCTCGTCGAGATAGGGCTGCAGCCACTCCTCGGAGCCGAAGCGGCTCTGGAAGCACATGAGCGTGCGCTCCTCGGGAAGGCCCAGCCGCTCGCGCACCAGCCGCGTGGTCTTGGCGCAGTGACAGTGGTAGGGATCGCCCTCGTGGAGGAAGCGCTTCGGCTCGCCGTGATAGGAGAAGATCAGCAGGTCAGGCTCGAAGTCGAGGCCGGCGAGATGCTCGCGGATGCTGCGGGCCAGCACCTCGATGTATCCGGGATCGTCGTACCAGGGCGGCACCACGCGGATCGCCGGCACCCACTTCAGCTCCCGCGTCGCCTCGAACAGCCGGTCGCAGGCACTGGCCGTGGTGGGAGCGGCGTACTGGGGATAGAGGGGGACGAACAGCAGCCGCCGGCATCCCGCCTCCACCATGCGCCGCAGCACGTCGGGGATCGCCGGTTCGCCGTAGCGCATGGCGAACTCCACGAGGATCTCCGGATCGTGCCGGCGCAGGCGCGCGCGCAGCTTCTCGGTCTGCTCGCGGGTGACGGTCATGAGCGGGCTCTCGTCCCGCTCGTAGTTCCAGATCCGCCGGTAGGCGGCGCCGGAGGTGAAGGGGCGCTTCGCGAGGATGACGAGCTGGAGGAGCGGCTGCCAGAACCAGGGCGAATAGTCGATCACCCGCGGGTCCGAGAGGAATTCGGACAGGTAGCGCCGCATCGGCCGGTAGCCGGTGCCCGAGGGCGTGCCGAGGTTGGCCAGCAGCACGCCGATGCGGGCTTCGGGAACGGGCGGGTGGTCGGCGGGGCGATGCCGGGTCGCGGACATGGCGGGCTCGACGGTTCCTCGGTCCGGGCCGTCATCTGGCCGCCGGTGGAGCCGGGGCAAGCGCCCGCCTCAGCGGATCAGCGCGAGGCGGGAGAGGTGGATGCTCCAGAAGCGGTCGAGCCGCTCCAGCACCTCGTTGGTGCGCCCGAGGCGCTCGACGTCGAGGCCGAACTCGGCGAGCTCCGCGGCGGTGCGCCCGTAGAAGGCGTCGATCTTCCTCACCAGCTCGTGTCCCTTGGGCGAGAGCCGGACCCGGGTCATGCGCCGGTCGTGGGTGGAGCGCTCCTGCAGCAGATAGCCGTTTTCCACCAGCTTGCGGACGTTGTACGACACGTTGGAGCCGAGATAGCAGCCGCGCAGCGTCAGTTCGCCGACGGTCAGCGTCTCGTCTCCGATGTTGAACAGGATGAGGGCCTGCACGTTGTTGATGTCCTCGATGTTGAGGCGGTCGAGTTCCGCCTTGACGACATCGAGGAACCGGCGGTGCAGACGCTCGATCAGACGGGTCGTGGCGATATACTGCTCTTTCACGACTTCCCTCGGGGAGACTGGGACCCGGAGCCTCCGGTGGCCGACGGCGGACACCACGGGGCCTTCGCACCCCGCGGCACCATGATATACGGCATGTGCGCCCGGCGCCAGTCCGTCCGTGGGCGATACGACTCCGGGTCGAGCGGCCGGCTCAGTCGCCGTCCCCGTTGCGGTCACGGCCGAAGGAGAGCCGGTTCTCGGTACCGGAGAGAAGGCGGACGATGTTGTCGGCGTGCCGCACCACCACCACGAGGGCCATCGCCACGTAGGCGTAGCCCACCTGCACGTCGCCGAAGGCGAAGGTGAACAGCGGCGCGACGAGGGCGCCCGTCAGCGAGCCGAGCGACACGTAGCGGGTGGTGCTGACCACGGCGGCGAAGGCGCCGGCGGTGACGAGGAACACGGCCGGCGTCAGCGCCAGCAGCACCCCGGCGGACGTGGCCACCCCCTTGCCGCCGCGGAAGCGCAGCCAGAGGGGAAAGCAGTGCCCGAGCACGGCCGCGAAGCCGGTCCACGCCCCCAGCACCGCGTCGCCGTGGCGCGCGGCCAGCCAGGCGGGCGGGGCACCCTTGAGGGCATCGAGCACGAGCGTGGCGGCGGCGAGGCCGTAGCGGCCGGTCCGCAGCACGTTGGTGGCGCCGATGTTGCCCGAGCCGATGCGGCGCAGGTCGCCGGCGCCGAAGAGACGCGCGAGGAGAAGCCCGAAGGGGATCGAGCCCGCGAGATAGCCCACCACCGGCCAGACCGTCCAACCGTCCACCATCCCCTGTCCTCGACCGTCGCGACGCATGTGCAAGCCTGCGGCGGACCGGTAGTGGATCCCCGCACGTTGCACAACCCGATACGGAGCGGTGCGGCCCGTCGGTGTGCGCGTGCGTGACCGGTGCGCGACAGGGCTTCGGGCGGGGTTGAAAGCCGGCGAGGCCGCCGCTACATACCGGCGCGGACGCCGCCGGGTGCGGCTTCCGAAGTGCGCCCATCGTCTAGCGGTCAGGACGCAGGCCTCTCAAGCCTGAAACACGGGTTCGAGTCCCGTTGGGCGCACCAACCGCTTCCCGCCATCACAGCAGGTTCACGCCGGCGTGATCGCGCCGCTCGGCTGCTTGAGCGCGTCCCGGCGACCGCCCACATCGTTAGCGGTGGGACGTTCACCGGCCTGCGGAGAAGCGGTGGTGCGCATCGACCCGACACCGGCACACCTGCGCGAGCTGCTCGATGCCGCCTTCGAGCGGGCCCGGAGGGAGGGGGGCTGCGACGGCGAGCTCGCGGCGGCGGCGCTCGACGGCCTCCTGCGGGTGCGCCGCCATCTGGACGGGCAGGTCGGCCCGAGGGCCGTGTGGCAGCTCCTCGACTGGACGGGGGAGTGGCTGCTGCGGCGCGAGCTGCGCGCCCGCACGCTCGGCGTCGCCCACGCCAGGCCCCTGCCCCCCCAGATGCCCTCCGCCCGGACGCGCCTGCTGGTCGGCCCCGCGGTGGATGCGGCCCTCGCCGCCATCCAGCCCGCCGGAGCCCCGGTGCCCCACCTCGCCCTC
>BEIP01000102.1 GCA_002898955.1 bacterium HR39
CTTCGAGCGCCTCGGCGATGGCCTCGAAGTAGACTTCCGTCTTGCCCGACCCGGTCACCCCCCACAGCAGCGCCACGGCGTGAGCGCCGGAGCGCACCATCTCCCGCAGCGCCGCCGCCGCGCGCGCCTGATCGGGCTTGAGCGCGACCGGCCGGTGGACCGGCTCGGGCCATGCGGGCGGGTCCGCCGGCCGCTCCATCACCTCCACGAACCCCGCCTCCTCGGCGGCGCGCAGGACGGCGGTGGAGATCCCGGCCGCCCGCAGCTCCTCGACGGAGAGCTCCCCGGCATCGTGCAGCAGGTCGAGCAGACGGCGGCGGGCGGCACCGAGGCGCACGCCCTCGGGCGGCGTCGCGGCGAGGTGGCAGATGCGCCGCGGCGGCTGCGGGTCGAAGGCGCGCGGCACGCTGGCGAGCAGCCGCAGAGCGGTCCCCAGCGGCAGCAGGCTCTCGCGTGCCACCTGCCGCAGGAGTCCCAGAAGGTGCGGCACGAGCGGCGGCAGGTCGACGATGCGCTCGACTTCGCGCAGACGCGTCAGCCGCGCTTTTTCGGCGGGTGCGTCCCACACCAGCCCCACCAGCCGGCGCGGGCCGAAGGGCACCTCGACCCACGTGCCCGGCCGGGGCGCTTCGGCGAAGGGCCACGCATAGTCGAAGGGGCCGTCCACCGGCACCGGCACGAGCACCGGCACCGCACGCTCGCGTGCGCCGCTCACCGCCCTTCTTTCCGCCTGACGGAGCCGGCGACGGATGCTAGGAATCGCATCCGCCATGGACACCGATCTCGGATCCGCCCGAGCCTATAGCCGATCCGATCTGGTCGGCAAGCTGGAGGCGTGGTGGCGCTGGCTCGCCCACGAGCGCGCCGCCGCGCCGGCGACGCGCATCGCCTATGCCCGCGATCTGGCCGATTTCCTGCGCTTTCTCGCCGGCCACCGCGGCGGCCCGGTGGGCGTGGACGATCTGGTGGGGCTGGAGCTTTCGGACTTCCGCGCCTGGCTGGCCGACCGCCGGCGTCGCGGCCACGACCCCGCCTACACGGTGCGCGCGCTCGCCGCCGTGCGCGGCTTCTTCCGCTTCCTCGACCGGCGCTTCGGCCTGCGCAATCCCGCCGTCCACGCCCTGCGCACGCCGAAGAAGCCCGAGCGCCTGCCGCGGCCGCTCTCCGAGGCCCAGGCGCTGCGGCTGGTGGAGGAGATGAGGAGCGAGCCGCGGGTGCCGGCCTGGGTGCTGCGGCGCGATCACGCGGTGCTGCTGCTGCTCTACGGCTGCGGGCTGCGCATCGGCGAGGCGCTCTCCCTGCGCCGGAAGGACGTGGGCGAGGACCCGCGCCGGCTCGAGACGCTTCGTGTCGTGGGCAAGGGGCGGAAGGTGCGCGAGGTGCCGGTGCTGGCGCAGGTGGCCGAAGCCATCGCGCTCTACGTGGAGAGCTGTCCGCACCTCCTTCCGCCCGACGGGCCGCTCTTTCGCGGTCTGCGCGGACGGGCGCTCGGGCCGGATCCGATCCGCCGGCGCATCCGCCAGCTGCGGCGGGCGCTGGGTCTGCCCGAGACTGCGACCCCGCACGCGCTGCGCCACAGCTTCGCCACCCATCTGCTGGCGGCGGGGGCGGACCTGCGGGCCATCCAGGAGCTGCTGGGGCACGCCAGCCTCTCCACCACCCAGCGCTACACGGCGGTGGAGGCGGCGAAGCTGCTGGAGGACTACGCCCGCTTCCACCCGCGGGCGCGGGCCTGAGGAGCCCTCCGGCGGCGGGAACGGGAGCGGCGCGTGGCCGCGGTGCAACCCTCGCGGGCAAAACCCTACCGGAGTGTGCTGAGGCCGACGGTTCACGCTTCCGCGATCCGTCGCGAGCGTCTAGTCATCCCGGATGGGACATCGCACCTGTCCGCGGCGAGCCGGGCGAGGGCATTCCGCATGGTGATCCTCGAGAGCGCACTGGCGGTGGCGGCGCTGGGAGGGGTCTGGGCCTTCGGCGTCGAGCCGCGCCGCCTCATGGTGCGGCGCTTTTCCGTCCCCTGGCCGGGAGTGCCGGGGAGCCGGCTGCGCATCGGCGTGCTGTCGGACCTCCACGCCGCCCGCCCGCACATGGGCGAGGGCCGCATCCGCCGCATCGTCGCCCGCCTGCTCGCCGAGGATCCCGACCTGGTGCTCTTGCCGGGCGACTTCGTCGCGACGGGCACGGTGGGCGTGGCGCCCCTTGCGCCGGAGCGCATCGCCAGGGCGCTGGCTCCGCTCGCCCGCGGGCGCCCCGTCTTCGCGGTGCTGGGCAACCACGACTGGGATCTGGGCGGCGAGCCGGTGGCGGCGGCGCTCGAGGAGGTGGAGATCCGGGTGCTGCGCAACGAGCACCTGCGCCTGCCCACCCCCTTCGGCGAGCTGGTGCTGGCCGGGGTGGACGATCCGGTGACCCGCCGCGACGACCTCGCCCGGGCGCTCGCGGGTACGGAGCCGGACGAGCCGGTGCTGCTGCTCGCGCACGCGCCGGACATCCACACGGCGGCGCCGGAGCAGGTGCGGCTCCTGATCGCCGGCCACACCCACGGCGGCCAGGTGCGGCTGCCGGGGCTGCCGCCGCCCGTCACCCTGAGCCGCCTGCCGCGCCGCCAGGCCCACGGCCTGCACCACGACCGCGGCCGTCACCTGCTGGTCACCGCCGGGGTCGGCACCACCGGCCTGCCGCTGCGCTTCGCCCGGCCGCCCGAGCTGGTGGTGCTGGATCTGGTGGGCGACGGGACGCGCGGCGCCGTCGCCGCGGCCGAGCCGGTGGCGGATCCGGCCTGAGGGCGGACTCCGCGCAGCAGCAGGCTTCCCAGAACGGCGAGGCGGGCGAGGTCGGCCGCACCCCGCGCCAGGGCGAAGGCGGCGGGCTCGGCCGTGATCGCGGCGACCACGAGGGCGGCTCCGCCCGCACCCAGCGCGGCGCCATCGGCCGCGAGCAGCAGCTTCGGGCGGCTGCGGGATATCGCCGCCGCCTGCAGCACCGCCACCGGATGGGCCACCAGCACCCACGGGGCGAAGGCGGGCAGCAGCGCCGCGCTCGCGCTCCAGGACGGGCCGAGGAGGAGCGGCACGAGGAGCGGTCCGGCCAGGGCGAGCGCGCCGGCGGCCGCCGTGCCCGCGAGCACCACGGATGCGAGTTCGGCCCGCAAGGCCGCGCCGGTGCGGCGGCGGGCAAGGGTGGCCAGTGCGAGCTGGTGGGCGGCGTTGGCGCCGATCAGGGCGGTGGCGGCGAGCGAGCCCGCGAGCCAGTAGGGGCCGGCCACGGCCGCGCCGAGCAGCAGGCCGACCAGCCAGGCATCGAGCCCGATCAGCCCCTGCCGCAGCACGGCCGAAAGGCCGGCCGGCAGGGCGAGGCGTAGGATCTCGGCGGAAGACGGCGCGGTCCGTTCGGGCACGCGCGGCAGATGGCGCAACGCGGGCCAGGAGACGGCGGCCGCTGCCGCCCAGGCCGTGACCCACAGGGCCGCGAGTCCCGCCGGCCCGGGATTCCCGGGCACGGCCGCCAGCAGCAGCAGCCAGGCGAGCGGGCGGGCGAGCTGGGCCAGCACCGCTTCGCCGTGGCGGCCGGCCGCGATCGCCGCCCAGTCCATGCGCAGCGCCTGGGCGGATATGGCGAGCAGCGTGATCGCCAGTGCCCCGGCGGCGCCGGGGGCGAGGAGCGGGGCGAGGGCCAGCACCGGCAGGCCGAAGCCGAAGCCCAGGGCGTGGCGCAGCAGCACGCAGCGCCGGGTGGCCGCGCGCGCCGCGGCCGGATCACGACCGGCGAGCGCGAGCTGGGCCGAGCGGATGCCGCCCTCGGCGAGCTGGGCCACGTAGCCCTGCAGGGAGAGCGCCATGGCGAACAGGCCGAGCGTGGCGGGATCGCTGCGCCGGGCCAGCAGCGCCGCGGCCGGAAGGGCGAGCAGCGCGGCCGCGGCCCGTGCGCCCGCGTGGAAGCCGAGCGGCAGGAGACGGCGCAGGGTGCCGGCCGGGGCCTCAGCTCGCCCGCAGCCCACGGTAGAGCTCCAGCACCGGTGCCATGAAGTCCCGCTCGCCCAGGGCCGCCAGCTTGCGCGACGGGCGTATTCGACCTTCGCGCACGAGCCGGGCCGCTTCCAACACCGCGTCCGCCAGCGCACCGGCCTCGGCCGGGCGCACGAAGCCCGTCTCGCCCTCCTCCACCCACAGCCGCACGTCGCCCACGTCGGTGGTGACCACCGGGCGCAGGGCGGCGAGGGCCTCCTTGACCACCGTGGGCGAGGCCTCGGCGCGGCTCGTCACCAGCACGATGCCGTGGGCGGCGTAGAGCTCCGGCATGCGGTCGTGGGGCACGCGGCCCAGCCAGCGGATGGCCGTGCGCGCCGGCGAGCGGTCGATGCGGCGCAGCAGGTCACGCGCACCCTCGCCCTGACCGGCGATGGTGAGGGTGAAGCCGGTGTGCCCGCGCCGGTACAGCTCCTCCAGCACGGCGACGGCGAGCGGCACGTTCTTCACATGCGAGATGCGGCCGACGAAGAGCAGCCGCTGCGCCTGTTGAGGCGCGGGCGGGCGCGGCGGCCGGGCGCGGAACAGCGAGTCGTCGAAGCCGGCCGGCAGCACCAGCGCGCGGGCGAAGGCGGGATCGACGGTGCGGGCGAGTTCCTCGCGGATGCGCTCGCTCACGCACACGAGGACGTCCGCCCGCCGCACCGCCCGGCGCTCGAAGAAGAGCATCACCCGGCGCACGGGCCGGGCGAGGGGGCCGAGGGCGCCGGCCAGCACCTGTCCCGTCACCACGTGGTAGGTGAGCACCACCCGCCCGCGGCGCGGTGCGAGCACGTATTTGGGCCAGGCGGCGTAGTTGCGGTGGAAATGAAAGACGTCGTCCTCGCGCAGGTGATGGCGGTTCTTCCAGAACCACCGCCAGCACCCGAGCCAGAAGCGCAGGAAACCGGCCCCGCGAGAGACGTATTCGACCTGCGGCGCCTCGCGCTCGTCCTGCAGGCGCGCGGCCACCAGCCGGAAGGGCAGGCCGGAGACGAGCAGCGCCCGGTGCAGGGCGCGGAAGTGCTCGGCGCCGCCGCCCTGATCGGCGGCCAGCGGATCGTTGTTGTAGAAGACGTAGATCACGGCAGCTCTCCCCGCAGCAGGCGCGCGGCGAGCGCGTCCGGGCTCCCGGAGATCCGCACGAGCGGGATGCCGAGCCGGCGGGCGAAGCGGCGATGGAGCCGCAGCCGGCGGAAGAGGTGCGGATCGGCCAGCGCGTCCGGGCGCGAGCGGGCGATGTCGGCGGGATCGCGCCACAGCAGCACCGCCTCGCAGGGGCGCGGCACCAGCCGCCACAGCGGGCGCGCAAGGGCCAGCGCCGCCCGCTCGAGGCCGGTCTCCACCGCGAGGTCCACCAGCGAGTCGACGACCAGCCGATCGGCGATCACCGGGCGGCGGCGCAGGCGGATGCGCACGAGCACATCGAGCGCGAGATCGAGGGCCGAGAGCAGCAGGAAGGCCCAGGCGAGCGGGCGCGGGCGCGAGGCATCGCGCACCCGGAAGGCGACGCCGTCGCGCGTGTGCACGCGACTCTTCCCGACGAGGCGCAGGAGCAGGCACAGCGGCCGGCTCAGGTGGTGGCGCCAGCGGCTCCACACCACCACCGGCTCCACCCCCGCCGCGGCGAGGCGGCGCTCCAGCGCGCGGGCGAGGGTGGTCTTGCCACAGCCGTCGGGCCCGATCAGGGCGAAGACGCGCGTGCGCAACAGCGCTTCCGCCCGCTCGGGGTGCAGGTCCGCGAGGGGATCGTGGGGCAGGGATGCCGGCGGGTTCGGCGAAGGTGTCGCTTCCAGCTCGAGGAGCGCGCGTGCGAGATCACGCCGACCCCGCGCCACCCGCAGCCCCAGAAGCCGCCCCCAGTCGCCCACCCCCGGCCGGTCCAGCACCACCGTCGGCCGTCCGGTGGCGGCGGCCTCGAACACGACCAGCGGCAGTTCCGAGACCGGGGCGCGGAAGGGGAGCAGGAAGGCGTCGGAGGCGGCGAGACGGC
>BEIP01000103.1 GCA_002898955.1 bacterium HR39
GTACGAGCCGCCGGCACCCGGACCCGGCGAGGCGAAGATCCGTCACACGGCCATCGGCCTCAACTTCATCGACGTCTACTTCCGCACCGGCCTCTACAGGCCGCCGCAGGGCCTGCCCTTCACGCCCGGTCTCGAGGCCTGCGGCGTGGTGGAGGAGGTGGGTGAGGGCGTCGACTTCCTGCGGCCCGGCCAGCGGGTGGCCTACGGCACGGGCCCGCTCGGGGCGTACTGCGACGTGCGCACCATGCCCGCGCAGTACCTGGTCCCCATCCCCGACGGGATCCCCGACGAGGTGGCGGCGGCCATGATGCTCAAGGGCATGACCGTCCGCTACCTGCTGCGCCGTACCTACGAGGTGAAGCCGGGCGAGACCATCCTCTTCCACGCGGCGGCGGGCGGCGTGGGCCTCATCGCCTGCCAGTGGGCCAAGCACCTCGGCGCCACGGTGATCGGCACGGTGGGCAGCGACGAGAAGGCCGAGATCGCCCGCGCCCACGGCTGCGACTTCCCGATCAACTACACGCGCGAGGACTTCGTGCAGCGGGTGGTCGAGATCACGAACGGCGAGAAGCTGCCGGTGGTCTACGACGGCGTCGGCCGCGCCACCTTCGTGAAGTCGCTCGACTGCCTGCGGCCGCTCGGGCTCATGGTGAGCTTCGGCAACGCCAGCGGCGCGGTGGAGCCCTTCGACATCTCCATCCTCGCCCAGAAGGGGGCGCTGTTCCTCACCCGCCCGACGCTCATGGTCTACACCCGCACCCGCGAGCTGCTGCTGGAGCACGCCAGCGACGTCATCGACGTGGTCCGCCGCGGCATCGTGAAGATCGAGATCGGCCAGCGCTCCCCGCTGGAGCAGGTGGCGGAGGCCCACCGGGCGCTCGAATCGCGCCGCACCGTCGGCGCCACCGTGCTGCTGCCGTGAGGGGAGGCCGGGGACGGTGTGGCTCCTGCACCTGTCGGATCTGCACCTCACCGTCCCCGGCCGGCTGCTGTGGGACTCGATCGACGCCAACAGCCGGCTCGTGCAGGTGGTCGATCATGTCCGTCTGCACGGACCCCGCCCGCAGGTGATCCTGATCACCGGCGATCTGGTGGGGGAGGAGGAGGCCGAGGCCTACGCCTTCCTCGAAGCCGCCCTCGCGCCGCTCGAGGCGCCGGTCCTCGCCATTCCGGGCAATCACGACTCGCGTGAGCTGCTGCGCGAGCGCTTCGCGCCGGCCCTCGCCGACACGGTGGAGGGCCCCGGCCTGTCCTTCGCCGTCCGCTTCGGCTGCTTCGAGCTCATCGCCCTCGACACGCTCGTTCCCGGTGAACCGGGTGGCCGGCTCGGGCCGGAGCAGCGCGGCTTCCTCGCCGCCCGGCTGCAGGCGGCCGACCGGCCGGTGGTGATCGCCCTCCACCATCCGCCGGCGGCGGTGGGCATGCCCTACATGGACCGCATGGGCCTCGAGGACGCGGACGCCTTCGGGGAGATCGTCGCCGCCCGGCGGGAGAAGATCGCGGCCGTCCTCGCGGGCCACCTGCACCGGCCGATCTTCACCGCCTTTTGCGGCGTGCCGCTCCTGATCGCGCCGTCCACCGCCTTCTCCTGCGGGCCGGAGATGCTGGTGCGCGAGAGCCCGCCGCGCTTCGTGCTGGAGCCGCCGGCCTTCTGCCTGCACCACTGGGTGGCGGGCACCGGCCTCGTCTCGCACCTGATGGTGGCCGGCCATCATCCGGGGCCCTTCCGGCGCCGCCGGGCGGCGGAGGAAGGCGGGCATGCCGGGGCGGAAGCCGCCGATGCGGCGGCGCGGACCGGCGACCGGCCGGCTGCGGATGCCGCGCCTGCGGCCGACGATGGCGCCGGACCGGGCTCCTGAGGACCGGTCGGTCACGACCGCCCCGGCCGGGAGCGCCCCCGAGGTCTTCCGCGCCTTCCTCGCGCTGGGCTGTACGGGCTTCGGCGGGCCGGTCGCCCACATCGGCTACTTCCACGAGGCCTTCGTACGGCGACGGGGCTGGATCCCGGAAGAGCGCTTCGCCGCCTTCGTCGCCCTCGCCCAGCTCCTGCCCGGCCCGGCCTCCAGCCAGGTGGGCATGGCCATCGGCCACGCGCGGGCGGGCCTTCCCGGCCTGTTCGCCGCCTGGGCCGGCTTCACCCTGCCCTCCGCCCTGCTCATGAGCGCCGCCGCCCTCGGCGTGGGTCTCGTGCGGGCGGAGGAGCTCGCCCCCTTCCTGCGCGGGCTGGCGCTGGCGGCGCTCGCCGCGGTGGTGAACGCGCTCGCCGCCATGGCCGCGCGCCAGACGGGGGACGTGCGCCGCGCCAGCGTCTTCGTGCTGGCGGCGGTGGCGGCGGTGCTGCTGCCGGGCCTTCCGGGCCAGTTCGCGGCGCTCGCCCTCGGTGCCCTCGCCGGCCTTCTCGGCCTGTGCGGCCGGCCGGAGCCGCCGGCCGACGGTGCCGCCGGGGCGGACCGTGCGGCCGCGCGGGCGAAGGCGGGGATCCCGTGGCTCGTGGCCTTCGCCGCCTTGCTGGTGCTGCTGCCGCTGCTGCGGCCGCTGCTCGGCGTTCCCGGCGCGCTCGCGGACGGCATGTACCGGGCGGGATCGCTGGTCTTCGGCGGCGGCCACGTGATCCTGCCGCTGCTGCGCAACGAGTTCGTCGGCGACGGCCTGCTCTCCGAGCCGCTGTTCGTCGCCGGCTACGGCCTCGCCCAGGCGGTGCCCGGGCCGCTGCTCAGCTTTTCCGCCTACGTGGGCACGGTGGCCACGGGCGGCTCGCCGCTCGGCGGGCTGCTCGCGGTGGTGGCCGTCTTCGCTCCCTCCTGGCTGCTGGTGGCCGGAAGCCTGCCGCTGCTCGAGGCGCTGCGGCGCCACCGGCGGGCGCTGGCCGCGCTCGCGGGCGTCGAGGCGGCGGTGACGGGCCTGCTGCTCGCCGCCCTCTACGATCCGGTCTTCGTCCACGCGGTGCACGGCCACCGCGACTTCGCCCTCGCCCTGCTGGCGGTGGCGGCGCTGGCACTCTGGCGGGTGCCGGTCTGGCTGCTGGTGCCGCTCTGCGCCCTGGCCGGCCCGCTGCTGTGAGGCCGGCGGCGCGGCCGACGCGTGGTCGCAGGCCGCACGCGGCGGATGGCCGAAGCGGCTCCGCGCGTCTAGAAAGGATTGCGGTGAGCGGCGGAAGCGAGGCATGGTGCGCAGACTGCTGCTGATCTTCGTGCTGGTGCTGGTGGCGGTCGTGGCCTTCGTCGCCGGCGCCTGGTTCCTCGTGCCCGATTCCTGGATCCGGGCGCAGGTGGAGGAGCGGGCGCGCGCGGCGCTGGGACGCGAGGTGGAGATCGGCACCCTCGCGCTGCGACGCTGGCCGGTGGCGCTGGACGTGCGCGATCTGCGCATCGCCAACCCGCAGTGGGCCGGAAATCCGGACTTCGTCCGGCTCGCGCGTCTTCACGTGGCGCTCGATGCGACGGCGCTCCTCTCGCGCAGCGTGCGGATCACCGAACTCGCCGTCGAGCGTCCCCAGATCGTCCTCGAGCGGGCGGCGGACGGCCGCGCCGGATGGAGCTTCGGCGAGGGAGCCGGCGGGGAGGCGCCGGGCGGCGCCGGGGGTGGCGGCGGCTGGCGCGTGGTGGTGGAGCGCGCCAGCGTCTCGGACGGCCGCATCCTGTACGTGGACCACGCGACGGGCCGGGGCAGCGAGGCCAGGGACCTCGCGGTCGATCTCCGACGTGAGGCGCCCGCGGGCGAGCTGCGCCTGTCGGCCCGCGCCGAGGTGGACGGGGCACCGCTCACCCTCACCGGCCGCCTCGCCGATCCCGCGCAGCTCGCCGCCGGCGGCAGCGGCCCGGCGGAACTCGTGCTGGAGACGCCCGAGGGCGGCGGGCGGGTCGCCGGCGAGATCGAGGCGGGAGCGCGGGTGCGCGGGCAGCTCGACGTCGCGTTTTCCGACCTGCGCGGGCTGCTCGAGCAGCGTCTCGCCCTGTCCCTGCCCATGGCGCCGGAGGCGCTGCGCACCGTCACCCTCTCCTCGCCCTTCACCGCCGATGCGAAGGCGCTGGAGCTGACGGAGCTGAAGCTCGCGGTGGACGACATCACCGGCAGCGGCTCGCTCGCCGTGCGGGGACTGGACGGACGGCCGCGCATCGAGGCGACGCTGGAACTCGGACGGCTCGCGCTCGACCGCTATCTGCCGCCGGCGTCCGCGGAAGCGGAGGCGGAGAGGGAAGAGCAGGCGGCGGCCGGGGGGTGGCCCGAGGAGCCCGTCTCCCTGCCCCTGCCGCTTCCCGCCGATCTGCGGACGCAGGTCGGCTTCGCCGGCCTCGCGGTGCGCGGCTTCGAGACGGGAGCGGGCCGCATCGAGGCCACGGTGGAGGGCGAGCGGGCGACGCTGCGGCTCGCCTCGCTGGAGCTCTACGACGGCACCGCGCAGGCCGACGTCGACCTGGTGGCGGGTCCGCCCCACGACCTCGCCGTCGGCTGGAAGGTGGAGGGCGTGCGCGCCCGGCCCTTCCTCGCGGCACTGGCCGGGTCGGAGCGGCTGGAGGGTCGCACCCTCTCCGAGGCGAAGCTGGCCGCGCGGGGTCTGTCGGTGAAGGATCTGGTCTCGACCCTGGAGGGGGCGGGCCGGGTGGAGCTGCGTGACGGCGCCATCCTCGGCGTCAACATCGCCGCCATGGTCCGGCAGGTGACCACCCTCGGCCTCACGGAAGAGAAGGAGCCGCGGCGCACCGACTTCGCCCGGCTCGCGGCCGGCTTCACCGTCGAGCGCGGCGTGCTGCGCACCGGGGACATCACCCTCGAAGCCCCGCTCTTCCGCCTGCACGGCGCCGGCACCGTCGATCTGCCGCAGCGCACGCTCTCGCTCCGCCTCGAGCCGGCCTTCGCCGCGACCCTGGAGGGGCAGGGAGGCGGCGAGCCGGTCTTCCAGGCGGGCGTGCCGGTGGTGATCGAGGGACCGTGGAGCGCCCCCGCCTGGCGGTTCGACATCGGCGGCAGGCTCACCGAAGCCCTGCGCGATCCGGGGCAGCTCGCGGAGCTGGTGGGCCGGCTGCGGCAGGATCCGGACGCCGTGAAGGGGCTGCGCGAGCGCTTCGGCGGGCTGCAGGAGCTCTTCGGCGTGGGCCCGGAGAAGCTCCGGGAGCTGCTGCCCGGCGGGGCGGGCGCGCTGCCCGGCGGTGCGCTTCCCGGCGTTCCCGAAGGGGCGGTGCCCGCCCTCCCCGGCGGGCTCGGGGGCCCGGTACCCGGCCTGCCGCAGCCTCCCGCGGGCGAGGCCCAGGCACCCACGGGCGAGGGTGGGCCGCAGCCGCCCGCCGCGACGACGCCGGTGCCCGACCTGCGCCGGCTCGTGCCGCTGGTGCCGGGCGGCGGTGGAGGGAGCGGAGCGGGCGGCGGGGCGCAGGCCCCGGCCGCGCCGGAGCCGAAGCCGACGGAGGAGGGCGCGGCGAAGCCGGATGCGGGCGGGGAGCAGCCGGATGCGCCCGATCCCGGAAGGCTCCTGCGCAACCTACTGGACCGCTGAGCCGGCGCGTGCGGCCAGCCGCGTGCCGCGGGGCAGGTGGGCGAGCGGATCCACGGGCTCGCGGCCGCGGCGGATCTGGAAGTGGAGCTGCGGTCGGTCGACGGAGCCGGTGCGGCCCACCCGGGCGATGGTCTGGCCGCGGCGGACCACGTCTCCCACCCCGACCAGGATCTCCCGGTTGTGGGCGTAAGCGGTGAGCCAGCCGCCGGCGTGGCGCACGATGACCATGCGGCCGAAGGCGGGCACGTCCTCGCCGGCGTAGACCACGATGCCGTTCTCGGCGGCCCATACCGGTGTGCCCTCGGCGGCGGCGATGTTGATGCCGTCGTTCTCCCAGCCGTTGGCGCGCCGGCCGAAGCGGGCGATCACCTCTCCCCGCACCGGCCAGGCGAAGCCCTCGCCGGAGAGCGGCGGCGGGGTCGCCCGGGCGGCCTGCCGGGCCCGCTCGCGGGCGGCGCGTTCCTCAGGCGTCG
>BEIP01000104.1 GCA_002898955.1 bacterium HR39
GGCGTTCACGACGATTCGCGCCGCAGCACCACCACGCGCGGAATGCCGGCGAGATCCGGCCGCACCTCCACCGCGGCGAGACCGTGGGAGCGGGCGATGCCCAGCACCGCGCCGCTCTGGCCGCGGCCCACCTCGAGCACCGCGAGCCCGTGTCGGGCGAGGATGCGCGGCAGATCGGCGAGGATGGCGCGATACGCATCGAGCCCCTCCCGCCCCGCCTCGAGGGCGTGGTGCGGCTCGTGGCGCACCTCGGGCGGCAGGATGCGCATCTCGTGGCTCGCCACATAGGGCGGGTTGCTCACCACCAGATCGAAGGGGCCCGAGAGCGCCTCGGCCCAGTGGCAGCACACGAATCCGGCGCGATCCGCCACGCCGTGGCGGCGGGCGTTGCGCCGGGCGGGCGGCAGTGCCGGGAAGGACAGGTCGGTCCCCACCCCGAAGGCGGCCGGCATGTGCACCAGCAGCGTGACCAGAAGACAGCCCGAGCCGGTGCCGATGTCCACAAATCGCAGCGGCCGGCCGGGATCGCCGATGTGGGCGAGGGCGCGTTCCACCACGAGCTCGGTCTCCGGGCGCGGCACCAGCACCTCGGGGCCGACCTCGAACTCCAGCCCGAAGAATTCGCGCCGTCCCAGAATGTAGGCGAGCGGCTCGCGGGCGGCGCGGCGCTCCACCATGTCGCGAAAGCGCCGCACCGCGTCTTCGGGAATGCGCAGATCCGGCTCGGCGAAGAGACGCGTTCGCGGAAGGCCGCTCGCCGCCTCCAGCAGGATGCGCGCCTCCAGCGCCGCATCCGGCACGCCGGCCGCGGCGAGGCGACGTCTCGCCGCGGCGAGGAGGGTCGCGACGGTGGGCTCCGCGTCCTCAGGCGTCGGCATGGGCGAGGCGGCGGGCGCGCTCCTCCGCGATCAGGGCCTCGACGATCTCGTCGAGCCCCTCGCCCTCCAGCACGGATTCGAGGTCGTGGCGGGTGAGGCCGATGCGGTGGTCGGTCACGCGATTCTGCGGGAAGTTGTAGGTGCGGATGCGCTCGGAGCGGTCACCGGTGCCGATCTGGCGGCGCTTTTCCGTCACCTCCTCCTCGTGGCGGCGCCGGCGTTCCAGCTCGAACAGCCGCGCGCGCAGGATCCGCATGGCGCGGGCACGGTTCCTGTGCTGGGAGCGCTCGTCCTGCACGCTCACCGTGATGCCGGTGGGGATGTGGGTGATGCGCACGGCCGAATCCGTGCGGTTGACGTGCTGGCCGCCGGCTCCCGAGGCGCGGAAGGTCTCGATGCGCAGATCCTTCTCGTCGATCACCACGTCGTGTTCTTCGGCCTCGGGCAGCACCGCCACGGTGGCGGTGGAGGTGTGAATGCGCCCGCCCGATTCGGTGATGGGCACCCGCTGGACGCGGTGCACGCCGGCCTCGAAGCGGAGCCGTCCGTAGGCGCCCCTGCCCACCACCCGGCAGATCGCCTCGCGCACGCCGCCCAGTTCCGTCTCGTGGAGGTGCAGGATCTCGAGGTCCCAGCCGTGGCGGGCGGCGTAGCGCTGGTACATGCGCAGCAGATCCGCCGCGAACAGCGCCGCCTCCTCGCCGCCGGTGCCGGCGCGGATCTCGAGGATGGCGTTGCGCTCCTCCGCCTCGTCCTTCGGCAGAAGCGCGATGCGCAGTTCGCGCTCGAGTTCCGGCAGCTCGTGCGCGAGGCGGTGCAGTTCCTCGCGGGCGAGCTCGCGCAGCTCGGGCTCCGCCTGCGGATCGCGGGCGAGCGCCCGGGCCTCGTCGTACGCCTCCACCGCGCGGCGCAAGCGTTCGGCGATCTCCGCCACCGGCGAGAGCTGCGCGTATTCGCGGGCGAGCTCGCCGTAAGACTCGGGATCGGCCTCGGCCATCTTCCGCTCGAGCCCCGCGCGCCGCCCGAGGAGCTGCGCCGCCACTTCGGCGAGATGGTGGTCGTAGGCGAGGCGCTCGTCCGGCAGGCTCATGCGCGATCGGCCCCCAGCGCGGCCAGGGTGTCGGCGAGCCCCGCCCGCGGCACGAGGCGCTCTTCACCGGAATCGAGATCGCGCAGCCGCACCGCCTCTTCCGCCATCTCCACCTCGCCGAGGAACAGGGCGAAGCGGCAGCCGAGCCGGTCGGCCCGCTTCAAGCGGGCCTTCGGCGAGCCGCGGTAGGCGAGATCCACCACGAATCCGGCGCGGCGCAGCTCTTCCGCGATCCTCCACGCCTCGCGCTCGGCCGCCTCGCCCACCGGCACGAGTTCCACGGGTCGCGGTGCCGGCGGGGCGCCCTCCACCAGCATGGAAAGCCGCTCCACGCCCGCCGCCCAGCCCACGCCGGGAACGTCGGGCCCGCCCATCTGCGCCACCAGACCGTCGTAGCGGCCGCCGGCCAGCACCGCGCCCTGGGCGCCGAGTTCGGTGGTGAGGAACTCGAAGGCGGTGTGGGTGTAGTAGTCGAGCCCGCGCACCAGATGCGGGTCCTCGACGAAGGGCACGCCGAGGTCGGCAAGGCGCGCCTTGACCTCCTCGAAGAAGGCGCGCGAGTGGGGCGAGAGGAAGTCCCACAGCACCGGGGCATCGGCCACCACGGCGCGATCGCGCGGATCCTTGGAGTCGAGGATGCGCAGCGGATTGCGCACGAGCCGCTCGCGGCTCTCCTCCGAGAGCTCGTCGCGGTGGCGCTCGAGATAGGCCACCAGCGCCCCGCGATAGCGCGCACGGCTTTCCGGATCGCCGAGCGTGTTGAGGTGCAGCTCGGTGCGCGCCGCGATGCCGAGCACCTCGAGCAGGTGGCGGCCCAGCGCGATCACCTCCACGTCCGCCGCCGGCTCGGCCGCACCCAGCACCTCCACCCCCACCTGGTGGAACTGGCGCAGCCGCCCCTTCTGCGGCCGCTCGTAGCGGAACATGGGGCCCTGGTAGAAGAACTTGCGCGGCAGCGCCTGCAGGAGCCCGCCGGAGATGGCGGCGCGCACCACCGCGGCGGTGCCCTCGGGCCGCAGGGTGATGCTCTCCCCGCCGCGATCCAGGAAGGTGTACATCTCCTTGGTCACCACGTCCGAGGTCTCGCCGAGGGTGCGGGCGAACACCTCGGTGAACTCGAACACGGGCGTGGCGATCTCCTCGAAGGCGCAGCGCAGGGCGAGGTGCCGGGCGGTGTCGGTCACGTGCAGGTGCCGGCGCAGCTCCTCGCCGAGCAGATCGCGGGTGCCGCGCACCGGCTGCAGACGCGGGGCCATGCGCTCACTCCGCCGCCCGGGTGCCGCCGAAGCGGCTCTCCACGTAGTCCTCGACGATGCGCTTGAAGCGCTCGGCCAGATCGGGGCCGCGCAGGGTCGCGACCTTGCGTCCCTCGACGAAGACGGGAGCGGCCGGCTGCTCGCCGCTTCCCGGCAGGCTGATGCCCACGTGGGCATGGCGGCTCTCGCCGGGCCCGTTCACGATGCAGCCCATCACCGCCACCTGCAGGTCCTCCACACCGGGATAGCGCACGCGCCACTCCTTCATGCGCGCATCCAGCCAGCCCTCGATCTCGGCGGCGAGCTCGCGGAAGTACGAGCTGGTGGTGCGCCCGCAGCCCGGACAGGCCGAGACGCTCGGCGAAAAACGGCGGATCCCCAGCGCCTGCAGCACCTCGCGGCACACCCGCACCTCCCCGGTGCGCGGCTGGCCGGGCCGCGGCGTGAGGGACACGCGGATGGTATCCCCGATGCCCTCGAACAGCAGGATGGAGAGCGCCGCGGCGCTCGCCACCACGCCCGCGATGCCCATGCCGGCCTCGGTGAGGCCCAGATGCAGGGCATAGCGCGAGCGGCGGGCGAGCTCGCGGTAGACGGCGATCAGATGGGGCACGCGCGAGACCTTGGCGGAGATCACGATGCGGTCCGCCGCAAGCCCCACCTCCTCGGCGCGGCGCGCGCTCTCCAGCGCCGAGCGCACCAGCGCCTCGCGCAGCACGGCATCGGCCGGCCACGGCTCGGAGCGCCTCGCGTTCTCGTCCATGAGCTTCGCGGCGAGGTCCTGGTCGAGGCTTCCCCAGTTCACCCCGATGCGCACCGGACGGTCGTGGCGGATCGCCGCCTCGATCACCCGCTCGAAGCGCAGATCGCGCTTCCCGCCGAAGCCCACGTTGCCCGGATTGACCCGCAGCTTGTCGAGCGCCGGGGCGAGCTCCGGCACTTCCGCGAGCAGCCGGTCGCCGTTGTAGTGGAAGTCGCCGACGAGCGGCACCTCCTCGCCGAGCTGCAGCAGGCGCTCGCGGATCTTCGGCACGGCGCGCGCCGCCTCGAGGTCGGGCACGGTGATGCGCACGATCTCGCTGCCGGCGGCGGCGAGCTCGCGGATCTGCCGCACCGTCGCCTCGACGTCGCGGGTGTCGGTGTCGGTCATGCTCTGCACCACCACCGGCGCGCCGCCGCCGATCACCACGCGGCCGACGCGCACGGCATGGGTGACATGCCGGCGGATCTCGGGAAGGGCGATCATCCGGAAACGTCCGCTCGCGGATGGCGGGAAGGCCTTCTGCCCGGCCGATATGGGCGATCCCCGCAGGCCGGACAAGGCGGCCTCCGGAGGCCGGCGTGGCGTCGCCGTCACACCGGCGCGTGGCGCACGCGACGCACTTGCGCCGACCCCCGACTCGCGGCATAGGAGAGATCGGGTCCCGTCGATCAACCATAAATTGAGCGAGGAGGGCGATCGTGGCGGTCGATCCCGTCTTCTGGCTCCATCGGCGGGTCCTGGTCACCGGCCATACCGGCTTCAAGGGCATCTGGCTGTGCGCCCTGCTGCGGGCGCTCGGCGCCGAGACCGCCGGCATCGCGCTGCCGCCCGATCACGCCGCACCGCTGTGGCGGGCGAGCGGCCTCGAGGCCGACCTCGAGCACCACCTGTGCGACCTGCGCGACGGCGGGCGCGTGCGGGCGCTGGTGCGCGCCATCCGGCCGGAGATCGTCTTCCACCTCGCCGCTAGGCCCCTGGTGCAGGAAGGGCTGCACGATCCGCTCGCCACCTTCGCCGTCAATCTCGGCGGCACGCTCAACCTGCTGGATGCGCTGCGCGGCGAGCCCGACCTGCGCGCCGTGGTCGTCGTCACCACCGACAAGGTTTACCGGGCGGAGGCGACCGCGCACCGCGAGGACGCACCGCTCGGCGGCGAGGATCCCTACAGTGCCAGCAAGGCCGCGGTGGAGCTCGCGGTGGCCTGCTGGCGCCGCTGCTATCTGCCGCCGGAAGACGGCGTCGGCCTCGCCACCGCCCGGGCCGGCAACGTGATCGGTGCGGGCGACTTCGCGCCCGGCCGCCTGGTCCCCGACATCGTGCGCGGCGTCTTCGCCGGCGAACCGGTGGTGCTGCGCCACCCCGACCACCGCCGCCCCTGGCAGCACGTCCTCGATGCGCTGGACGGCTATCTGCGGCTCGCCCAGGCCCTCGCCCGCGAACCCGCCCGCTTCTCCGGCGCCTTCAACTTCGGGCCGGACGCGGACCGGCCGCCCACCGTCGCCGAGCTGGCGCGGCGGCTGCTCGCCCACTTCGGCCGCGGCGAACCGATCGAACGGCCGCGCGAGGACCTCGAACGCCCCCATCTCGCGCTGGATTCGGGGCGCGCACGGCGACTCCTGGGCTGGGCGCCGCGGCTCGATCTCGAGACCACCCTGCGCTGGACCGCCGAGGGCTACCGCGAGCTCCTCGAGGAGGGCACCGCCGGCTTCCTCGAGCGTCAGATCGCCCGATACGCCGATGCGGCACCCGCCCGGGAGGCCGCCGCATGACCGCGCCGCGCGAGGTCCCCGTCTTCGTGCTGTGCGGCGGCATGGGCACGCGCCTCAACGGCTCCGGCGCGCGCCTGCCCAAACCGATGGTCGCGATCGGCGACCGGCCGACGCCGCTGCACATCGTCGAATCCTACGCCCTCTTCGGATTCCGCCGCTCCGTGCTGTGTGCCGCCTGGCGCCCG
>BEIP01000105.1 GCA_002898955.1 bacterium HR39
AGATCGGTGGTGAACTGCAGCCGTCCGGCGGCCGTGTTGCTCGCCACCAGCGCGTCGAGGCCGGGCTCGTAGATGGGGATCTCGCCCCGCTTCAGCCGTTCGATCTTCGCCTGGTCCGTATCCACGCAGGTCACATCGAGGCCGAATTCGGAAAAGCAGGCACCGGAGACGAGGCCGACGTAGCCGGTGCCGATCATGGCGATATGCATGGCGTTCCTCCGGAAGACGTCTTCAGACGTAGTGGCGCAGGAAGGCGTGCAGCCGTGCGGCGATGTCGGGCCGCTCCATGGCCAGCGCCAGGTTCGCCTCGAGGTAGCCCACCCGATCGCCGCAGTCGAAGCGCCGCCCCTCGAAGCGCACGCCGTAGAAGGGCTCGTGTTCGAGCAGCCGGGTCATGGCGTCGGTGAGCTGGATCTCGCCGCCCGCACCCGGCGGCAGGTCCTCGAGGATCGAGAAGATGCGCGGCGAGAGGATGTAGCGGCCGATCACCGCGAGCCGCGAGGGGGCCTCCTCCGGCTTCGGCTTCTCGACGAAGGCGCGCACCCTCACCCTGCGCCCGTCGTCCTCGGCCGGATCGAGGATGCCGTAGCGGCTGGTGTGCTCCGACGGCACCTCCTCCACCGCCACCACATTGGCCCCGCCGGTCTCGGCGTGGACGGCGGCGAGCTGGGCGAGGCACGGCGTGCGGGCGTGGACGAGGTCATCCACGAGGATGACGCCGAAGGGCTCGTCGCCGACGATGTTGCGCGCGCACCAGACGGCGTGCCCCAGCCCGAGCGGCGCCTGCTGGCGGGTGTAGACGATGCTGCCGGGGTCCGGCAGCGCCGCCTCCAGCGCCTCCAGCTCGCGGGTCTTGCCCTTGCGGGCCAGGGTCTCGAACAGCTCGAAGGCGCGGTCGAAATGGTCCTCGATCAGGCTCTTGCCACGGCCGGTGACGAAGACGAACACCTCGCAGCCGGCCGCCGCCGCCTCCTGGACGGCGTATTCCACGATCGGCCGGTCCACCACCGGCAGCATCTCCTTGGGCAGCACCTTGGTGGCGGGCAGCATGCGCGTGCCCAGCCCGGCTACCGGGAAGACCACCTTGCGGATGCCGCTCATGCCTCCGTCCCTCTCGGCCGTGCCGCGCGGCGCGACGGCGTTCCCGGTTCCGTGATAGGAGCCGGAGATCCCCTCGCGCAACGGCTTCTTGCCTCGCGCACGCCACGTGATACGCACCGTCGCGGACACGACCCGCGGGAGCACGCGCCGTGGACGAGGAGGCCCGCCGTCACGCCGAGAAGAAGCGCCGCATCAAGGAAGTGAAGGACCGGCTCTACGCCGCGCGGACCAAGGAGAAGGGGCTGCTGATCGTCCACACCGGCAGGGGCAAGGGCAAGAGCACGGCGGCCTGGGGGCTGGTGGTGCGCACCCTCGGTCATGGACGCCGGGTCGGGATCGTCCAGTTCGTCAAGGGACGGAGGGAGACGGGTGAGCGCAGGTTCTTCGAGCGTTTTCCCGAACTGGTCGAGATCCGGGTGATGGGCGAGGGCTTCACCTGGGAGACGCAGGACCGCGAGCGGGACGTGCGCGCCGCCCGCGCCGCCCTCGACGAGGCCCGGCGCATGCTGACCTCGCCCGACTTCCACCTCGTGGTGCTGGACGAGCTCAACATCGTGCTGCGCTACGACTACCTGCCGCTCGACGAGGTGCTGGAGGTGCTGCGGGCCCGCCGACCCGATCTCCACGTGGTGGTGACCGGCCGCAACGCCCCGCCCGAGCTGGTGGAGGCGGCCGACCTCGTCACCGAGATGCGCGAGGTCAAGCACCCCTTCCGCGAGGGCGTGCGCGCCCAGATGGGGATCGAGTACTGAGCCGGCAGTCTGCCGGCCGGCGGGAGAGCGCAGCCGTGAACGGCGCCCTCATGATCCAGGGCACGGCCTCGGACGTGGGCAAGTCCCTGCTGGTGGCAGGGCTGTGCCGGCTGTTCGCGCGCCGGGGCCTTTCGGTGTGCCCCTTCAAGCCGCAGAACATGTCCAACAACGCCGCGGTGGCCGAGGGCGGCGAGATCGGCCGCGCCCAGGCGCTGCAGGCGCGCGCCGCCGGCCTTTCTCCGCACGTCGACATGAATCCGGTCCTGCTCAAGCCCGAGGGCGAGCGCGGCTCGCAGCTCGTGGTGCGGGGGCGGGTGCGCGGGCGGGTGCACGCACGCGACTGGCACCGGCTGCGCGCGGCGGTCTTGGAGGAGGTGCTGGAGGCCTTCCACCGCCTGCGCCGGCGCTTCGATCTGGTGCTGGTGGAGGGTGCGGGCGGTGCGGCCGAGGTGAATCTCCGGGCGCACGACGTGGCCAACATGGGCTTCGCGCGGGCGGCCGGCGTGCCGGTGGTGCTGGTGGGCGACGTCTCGCGCGGCGGGGTGATCGCGGCGCTGGTGGGAACGGTGGCGCTGCTGGATGCGGACGACCGGGACCTGCTGCGCGGCTTCGTGGTCAACGGCTTCCGTGGCGATCCCGCCCTCTTTGCCCCGGCGGTGCCGGTGATCGAGGAGCGCACCGGCCTGCCGTGCCTCGGCATCGTGCCGTGGTTCGCGGAGGCGGTGCACCTGCCGGCCGAGGACCGGCTGGGGCTTGAAGCGCGCGCCCGCCGGCCACGGGAGGGGGCCGGGTTGCGCATCGCCGTGGTCGACATCCCGCGCATTTCCAATTTCGACGACCTCGACCCGCTCGCCGCCGAACCCGGCGTGTCGCTCGGGCTCGTGGGGCTGCACGACTCCCTCGATCCCGCCACCGATCTGCTGATCCTGCCGGGCAGCAAGGCCACCTGCGCCGATCTCGCGGCGATCCGCGAATCCGGCTTCGTGCACGAGATCCACGCCCACCGCCGCCGCGGCGGGCACGTCCTCGGGATCTGCGGCGGCTATCAGATGCTGGGGCGGTGGATCCACGATCCCGAGGGCCTCGAGGGACCGGCCGGAAGCCGCCCCGGTCTGGGGCTGCTCGGGGTGGAGACGGTGCTGCGGCGCGAGAAGACGGTGCGGCCGGTTGCCGGCACCGACCGGCTGCGCGGCGTTCCGGTCTCGGGCTACGAGATCCATCTGGGCGAGAGCGACGGGCCCGATCGCGCCCGACCGTTCCTCTCCCTCGACGGCCGGCCCGAGGGCGCGGTGAGCGCGGACGGGCGGGTGATGGGCACGTACGTCCACGGGCTGTTCGTCGAAGACGCCTTCCGCCGCGCCTTCCTCGCGCAGCTCGGCGCCACGCCCTCGGACCTCGCCTTCGAGGATCTCCTCGAGCGCACCCTGGATCGCCTCGCCGATCACCTGGAGGCGGCGCTGGACGTGGAGCGGCTGCTCGCCTTCGCCCTCAGCGCAGCGCCAGCGCAGCGGTGATCGCGAGCAGCAGCACCTGCGCGGTGCCCACCAGCCGCAGCGCCCGATCGATGTCCTCCGGCTCCAGCTCGCGCCGCCCCTCGCCGATCCACGGCTCGACGGCGACGATGCCGTGATAGACCCGCGGGCCAGAGAGGCGAAGCCCCAGCGCTCCGGCCACGGCGGCCTCCGGCCAGCCGGCATTGGGCGAGCGGTGGCGGCGCGCATCGCGCCGGATCACCCGCACGGCCGGACCCGGGCGCGCATCCGGCACGAACAGCGTCGCCAGCACGATCAGCACCGCCGAAAGCCGTGCCGGGATCCAGTTCATCACGTCGTCCAGCCGCGCGGCGACCAGGCCGAAGTGGCGATGACGCGGCGTGGTGTAGCCGATCATGGAATCGAGGGTGTTGACCGTCTTGTAGACGAACAGGCCGGGAAGGCCGAAGAGCAGCATCCAGAACCACGGCGCCACCACGCCGTCGGAGAAGTTCTCGGCCAGGGATTCGACCGCGGCCCGTGCCACCGCGTGGCGGTCCATCATCGAGGTATCGCGCCCGACGATGTGTGAGACGGCGAGGCGCGCTTCGGGCAGCGAGCGCCGCAGCGCCTGTTCCACCGCCCGCACGTGCTCGACCAGCGAGCGCCAGGCGAAGAGGGGGAAGGCCACGAGGCCGGTCATCAGCACGCCGCCGGCACCTTCGCCGGCCAGCAGATGGACCGGCAGGCCGGCCAGGAAGGTGCCCACCACCAGCACGGCGACCAGCAGCGCGCCGGCGGCGCGATCGAGCCGCGGCTCGTTGCGGCCCGGCTGCCAGCGGCGCTCGAACCAGGCCACGGCCCGCCCCACCCACACCACGGGATGGGGCACGCGCCCCCACAGCCACGGCGGATCGCCCAGCAGCAGGTCGAGCAGCAGCGCGAGGAACAGCGCCGGGACGACCTCAGGACCGAACAGCAGCATCGCCGAACCAGGAATCGGGCAGGTCGAGCTCGGCCGTGACCGGCACGTGATCGGAGGGGCGTTCCAGATCGCGCACCCAGTCGTCGATGCGCACAAAGACGAGATACGGCGCGAGGTCGGGCGAGAGCCAGATGTGGTCGAGGCGCCGGCCGCGGTTGGATCTGCGCCAGTCGCGCGCCCGGTACGACCACCAGGTGAACACCTTCTCTTCGGGCGGGATCTTCGTCCGCACCGCGTCGACGAAGGGCAGCGAGCGTTGCAGCCGCTCCAGCGCCTCCACCTCCACCGGCGTGTGGGAGACGACGTCGAGCAGCGCCCGGTGGTTCCACACGTCGGTGGGAAGCGGCGCCACGTTGAGATCGCCCACGAGGATCACCCGCTCGGCCTGTCGGCGCCGCGCCTCGAACCATGCGGCGAGCGCTTCCAGCATCTCCAGCTTGTGGCGGAAACGCGGGTTGACCTCGGGATCGGGCACGTCGCCGCCGGCGGGGATGTAGAGGTTGTGGAGTTCCAGCTCTCCCGGCAGGCGGCAGACGGCGTGGCGGCAGTCCTCCACGTTGCACCAGCGGATGGCCTCGCAGCCTGATAGCGGCAGGCGGGAGAGCGTGGCCACGCCGTGCCAGGTCTTCTGGCCGTGCACGAAGACGTGCTGGAAGCCCATCCCGCGCACCGCGTCGAAGGGGAATCTCGCATCCTCCACCTTGGTCTCCTGCAGGCAGAGCACGTCGGGCCGCACGCGCTCCACCACGAGGGCGAGCTGGTCGAGGCGCAGGCGGATGGAGTTGACGTTCCAGGTGGTGACGCGAAGGCGCACCGTCCGCTTCCCGCGATCGTCCGCGGCCGCTTCCTAGGGGGCGCAGGGCCCTCGCGCAAATGCGGGGCGCGGATGCGGATCGCACGCCCGGCGCGGAATGCGGCGGCCGGGTTCGATGCCCGGGCGCGAGTCCGCCGAGCGGGATGCGGACGGACGCGGCCTCCCACACGGACCTCTCCCGAAGGAGGCGGTCGACGCGGCCCTGCGCGATCGGAAACCGTGATCTGCCCGTCGGCGGGATCGACAGGCGGGTGCCGTGCGTCGCCGGGCGGCGCGCGGCCATCGCCGCGGATGCGGAGCGGGCGGCCGAAGAGCCGACGGACGCCAGCCTTCTGCCCGACACCGTCCACCTTCCGCAACGACTGCCGCCCGGCATCCCCGCGCGGGGCGATCCGCTGCAAGGATAACGCCGACGCGGCGGTCCGCCCCTGCGGCCTCCAGGCCGATGTACCGTCCCGACGCGTCGGGTCGCGGGCGCCTCCTGCGGTCTGTCGGACGGCCCGGCGGCGACCCCCGCGCCCGATCCCGCTGCCGGACGGAGCCTATGCGCTGCGACGGGTGACGACAGACCGGCGGGCGCGGAGCTCCCGCACAGAGGGAGCCGGGCGTCCGGGCGCTCCCGCGTGGCGTCCCGCCCGGCCCCGCAGGCTGCGCGGCGCGGAGGCCGTTCCGCTTCGCGCCACGCGACGTCGGCTGCGAGCCCCTTCCCACGACGCCACGGCGGGCGCGGGTCCCGTCGCCGAAGGCGAGAGGTGGCCGCCGGGGCCCCTTCGCCTCCCGCCACGGACGGGCCGGC
>BEIP01000106.1 GCA_002898955.1 bacterium HR39
GCGGTCATCATCTGCACCGGCCGATCCGGCAGGAAGCGCACCTCCCCGGGGGCGTTGAGGATCATGTTCATGACCACCGGTGCGCCGCAAAGGTGGGTGACGCCGTGTTCGCGGATGGCGGTCCAGATGGCCGCCCCCTCCACCTTGCGCAGGCAAACGTGCACCCCCGCCTGCAGCGTCACCGTCCAGGGGAAGCACCAGCCGTTGCAGTGGAACATCGGCAGCGTCCACAGGTAGACGGGAAAGTGCGGCATCTGCCACACGAGGACGTTGCCGACGGCGTTCAGATACGCCCCGCGGTGATGGTAGACGACGCCCTTGGGATCGCCGGTGGTGCCCGAGGTGTAGTTGAGGGCGATGGCCTGCCATTCGTCGGCCGGGAAGTACGGGACGAACTCGGGATCCCCCTCGGCCAGCAGCTCCTCGTAGGTGATCTCGCCGAGCCGCTCGTGCGGGCCGGCGAAGGCTTCGTCCACGTGGTCCACCACCAGGATCCCGCGGCCGAGGCGAGCCAGCGCCTCGCGGATCACCGGCGCGTATTCGGTGTCGGTGATCAGCACCTTCGCCTCGCCGTGGTTCAGGATGAAGGCGATGGTGCCCGGATCGAGCCGCACGTTCAGCGCGTTGAGCACGGCGCCGGCCATGGGCACGCCGAAGTGGGCCTCGAGCTGGGCCGGCACGTTGGGCAACATGGTGGCCACCGTGTCCCCCGGCCTCACCCCGCGCCGCTCCAGGGCCGAGGCGAGCCGGCGGCAGCGCTCGCGCAGCTCGGCGTAGGTGAAGCGCTGCGCGCCGTGCACCACCGCGAGGTGCTCGGGATAGACGTCGGCGGTGCGCTCGAGGAAGGTGAGCGGCGTGAGCGCCGCCCAGTTGGCCTCGTTGCGGTCCAGATCGCGCATGTAGGCGCTGTCCGGCGGGAAGGAGCAGATGCGCGGACGGACGAGCGGGCGGCTCATGGCGGCACCTCCTCCGTGGGCTCGCGCTCGGGCGGAGACCCCTCCGCCGGCAGGGATGGGACGGCCGCGACCCCCGGTCAAGGGAGCGGTGCGGCGTCCGGCGCCGACACCTCGGTCTCCGCCACCACGCGGTTGCGGCCCGTCCGCTTGGCCTCGTAGAGGGCGGCGTCCGCCCGGCGGAACAGCTCCTCGAGCGGCTCGCCGGGCCGGTATTCCGCCACCCCGGCCGAGATGGTCAGGCGGCCGAGGTCCCGGCCGGTGCGGCGGTCGCGGAGGTGACGCGCACCCACCTCCTCGCGGATCCGCTCGGCCACGGCGAGGGCCGCATCGAGGCCGGCGTCCGCCAGCAGCAGGACGAACTCCTCGCCGCCGTAGCGGGCGACCAGATCGTCCTGCCGCACGTGCCGGCGCAGCACCTCGGCCACCACCCGCAGCACCGCGTCGCCCACCTTGTGGCCGTACATGTCGTTGAAGGACTTGAAGTGATCGATGTCCACCACGACCAGCGACAGCAGCCGTCCCGTCTCCATGCTCTCGCGCGCGAGCTCGCGCAGCCGCCGCTCGTAGGCCTTGCGGTTGGCGAGGCCGGTGAGCGGATCCTGTTCCGCCTCGCGCCGGGCCTGCTCGAGGCTGCTGCGGAGGGTCGCCACCTCGGCCGCCTTCGCGTGCATCTGCCCCGAGAGCATCCGCAGTTCCGCCGCGACCCGCTTCGCCTCGCCGAGGAGCCGGCCGGCCAGCCGGCAGATCTCGCCCGGGTCGCCGTCCCGTGCGATGCGTCCGCCCAGCGCCGCGATGCGGTCGCAGGCCTCCTCGTTGCGGCGACCCGCACCCTGGAGCTGTTCCTCCACCTCCCGCATGAGCTGCTCGAGGCGCGCGCCGCAGCGCGCCACCGTCCGCTCCATGTCCGAGCGGAGGAAGAAGCGTTCGTACAGCTCCCGGCAGCGCTCCGGTCCCAGCGGATCGCCGTTCTCCTCGAGGAGCCGGATCATGCGGGAGAGGGCCGGATGGTCGCCGCTGCAGTGCGTGTACCACAGCAGATAGTTCTCCGGCGTGGGCGGGATGCCCAGCCGGCGGCAGGTGGCGTACACCCGCTCGGCGATGTCGAAGGCGGTCGACGCGTGATCCATGGACGTCCCCGCTCGCCGGTGGTGCCGGCATCTTGACGCCGGTCCCTCAACGAAGCGTTAAAGGGGCGCCCCGGACGCGGCACGATGCGGGGCTTTCGGGGAAATCGTCCGGAGATCCGCTCCATGGATCGACCGATCCCGGTGATCCTCGCCGGCGGTTCGGGCACGCGCCTGTGGCCGGTCAGCCGCACGGCGCTGCCCAAGCACCTGGCGCCGCTCGTGGGCGGCCACACGCTGTTCCAGCGCACCGTGCTGCGCCTGCGACGGACCGCACCGGGCCCCTTCGTGGTGGTGGGAGCCCTCGCCCAGCGGCTGCTGCTGGAGCGCCAGCTCGCCGAGATCGGCGCACGGGAGGATGCGTTCCTGCTGTTCGAGCCGGCGGGACGCGACACCGCCGCGGCGGTGGCGGTGGCGGCGATGACGGTGGGGGAGGAGCTCGGGGCCGGGCGGCCCATGTGGGTGTGCCCGTCGGACCACCTCGTCACCCGCCCCGAAGTGCTGGAGCGCGCCGCCGGCCTCGCCCTGCCGGCGGTGCGGGAGGGAGCGATCGCCACCTTCGGCATCGCGCCGGATCGGCCGGAGACGGGCTTCGGCTGGATCGAACTCGGCGAGGAGCTGGAGCGGGCCGGGGATCTCTCGCTGCGGCGGGTGGTGCGCTTCGTGGAGAAGCCCGACCGCCCGCGCGCCGAGGCCATGCTGGAAAGCGGCCGCTACGTGTGGAACAGCGGCATGTTCCTCCACCGTGCCGACGCGCTGCTCGAAGAGCTCGCGCGCCACGCCCCGGAGATCGCCGAGGCCGCCCGCCGGGCCTTCCGGGAGCGTTCGCCCGAGGGGGTGCTGCCGGCGGATCTGTTCGCGGCGGTGCCGAAAGCACCGGTGGACAGGGCGGTGATGGAGAAGAGTCCGCGGCTCGTGGTGGTGCCGTGCGACCCCGGCTGGTCGGATCTGGGCTCGTGGCGGGCACTGTTCGAGAGCGAGGCGGCGGAGCGCAAGGCGGTGGTGACGCACGGCGACGTGGTGGCGGAGGAATGCCGGCGCGTCTACGTCCACGCCGGTTCGCGCCTCGTGGCGGTGACGGGCGTGCGGGACCTCGCGGTGATCGAGACGGAGGACGCGGTGCTGGTGGCCGGGCTCGACCACGCCGCGGGGGTGAAGCGGATCGCCGAGGAGCTGGTGGCGGCCGGGCGGATCGAGGCGCGCGAGCATCCGCGGACGGTGCGTCCCTGGGGCGTGGAGGCCCGCATCCGCGAGGGCGAGGGCTACCGGCTGCGCGAGCTGCGCATCGACCCCGGCGCCGCCCTGGCCCTCACCGCGCACGGACCGACCCTGCTGCAGGTGGTGCGCGGCGAAGCCGCCGTGGAGCGCTCCGGAAAGGATCGCATCGGCCGCGGCGGCCGGCTGGAGCTCACCGCGGGTGAGGAGGTGCGCATCCGCAACCCCGGCCCCGGTCCGCTCGTGCTGGTCGAGCTCGCACTCGGAAAGGAGACGCCGGCGTGATCCCCGCACCGCTCGAGAGCGAAGGCCGCGTGCGGCCCGAGTGGGTCGACTACAACGGCCACATGAACGTGGCCCATTACGTCGCCGCCTTCGACCGTGCGGTCGACGAGCTCTACGACCGGCTCGGCCTCGGCCGCGCCTACGCCGGGGAGCGCGGGCTCTCCATGTTCGCGGTGGGGGCGGACGTGGACTGGCTGCGCGAGATGCGCGAGGGCGAGCCCTATCGCGTACGCACACAACTGCTGGACCACGACGACAAGCGGCTGCTCTACCACCAGACCATGCTGCGCGCCGACGGCACGCCGGCCGCCCGGGTCACCTGGCTCGCGCTGCACGTGGACCTGCGCGCCCGCCGCGCCGCACCCTTTCCGCCCGACCGGCTCGAAGTGGTGCGGGCGGCCGTGGCGGCGCACCGCGGCCTGCCGGTGCCCGAGGGGCTGGGACGGCGGCTTTCGGTGCGGCGGCCTTGCGCGCCCGCGCGTGCGGACTAGCTGGCGGGCCGGGATGAAGGCCGAACTCACCGTCCACAACATTCCCGAATACACCGTCTCCGAACTCGCCTTCGCGGTGAAGCGCAACATCGAGGAGGGGTTCGGGCGGGTGCGCGTGCGCGGCGAGCTCTCGGGCTACCGGCGCGCCAACTCCGGGCACGCCTACTTCGCCCTCAAGGACGAGCGGGCCGTGCTCGATGCCGTGTGCTGGCGCGGCAGCGTGCGCCTGTCCTTCGAGCCGGAGGACGGGCTCGAGGTCGTCTGCACCGGCCGCCTCACCACCTATCCCGCCCGCTCCCGCTACCAGATCGTGGTCGAGTCCATGGAGCCGGCGGGGCTCGGCGCGCTCGTGGCCATGCTGGAGGAGCGCCGCCGCCGGCTGGAGGCGGAGGGGCTGTTCGCCGCCGAGCGCAAGCGGCCGCTGCCCTTCCTGCCCGAGGTGATCGGGGTGGTGACCTCGCCCACCGGGGCGGTGATCCGCGACATCCTCCACCGCATCGCCGAGCGCTTCCCCCGCCGGGTGGTGCTGTGGCCGGTGCAGGTGCAGGGCGAGGGGGCGGCGGAGCAGGTGGCGGCGGCCATCCGCGGCTTCTCGGCGCTGCCGCAGGACGGACCGGTGCCGCGTCCCGACGTGCTGATCGTGGCGCGCGGCGGCGGCAGCCTCGAGGACCTCATGCCCTTCAACGAGGAGATCGTCGTGCGGGCGGCGGCCGCCTGCACCATCCCGCTGATTTCCGCCGTCGGCCACGAGACCGACACCACGCTGATCGACCACGCGGCCGACGTGCGCGCGCCCACGCCGACCGCCGCGGCCGAGAAGGCCGTGCCGGTGCGCCTCGAGCTCGCGCACCGCCTGATGGCGCTGCAGGAGCGCCTCGACCATGCCCTCGAACGCCGGCTGGACGCCCTCGGGCACCGGCTGCAGGCGGCGGTGCGCGGCCTTCCGGATCCGGTGCGCGAACTCGCCCTCGCCCGCCAGCGTCTGGACGATCTCGCCGAGCGGCTGGGCCACCGCACGCCCGATCGGGTGCTGGCCGAGCGCGCCCGCGATCTCGCGCACCTCTCGGAACGGGCCGCGCGGGCGGTGCGCGCCGCCGTGGAGCGGGCCGAATTCGGCTTCGGTCGGCTGGAAGCCCGGCTGCGTCCGGAACGGGTCACGGACCGTCTGGACGAGGGTGCCCGCACCCTCGCCCGCGAGGGCGAGCGGCTGCAGCGCGCCGCGAGCGCCCGGCTGGAGCGGCTCGACGAGCGGCTCGCGGCACTCGCCCGCGCGCTCGAATCCCTGAGCCACCGGCGGGTGCTGGAGCGGGGCTATGCGCTGGTACGGCGCGCCGACGACGGCCGCCTGGTGCCGAGCCGCGCCGCGGCGGAAGCAGCGGTGGCCTTCGACGTGGAGTTCCACGACGGCACGCTGCGGCTCGTGCGGCCCGAGAACGCCGCGCGTCCGCGCACGTCCCGCAGCCGCGCCGACGACCCGCAGCCCGAACTGTTCTGATCCGCATCCGCACCGACACCCGGAGGGGCACGGCCATGAGCGAGCGGCCCATCGACCGCCTGCTGGAGGTGATGCGGCGCCTGCGCGATCCCGAGGGCGGCTGCCCGTGGGACCTCGAGCAGACCTTCGAGACCATCGCGCCCTACACCCTGGAAGAGGCCTACGAGGTGGCGGACGCCATCGCGCGCAGGGACTGGCGGGCGCTGCAGGAGGAGCTCGGAGATCTCCTTCTGCAGGTGGTCTACCACGCGCAGATGGCGAAGGAGGCCGGGCTGTTCGACTTCGACCAGGTGGCGGAGACCGTCACCGAGAAGATGATCCGCCGCCATCCCCACGTCTTCGGCGATGCG
>BEIP01000107.1 GCA_002898955.1 bacterium HR39
AGCATGTACTCCTGGCCGCGGCCCGGGGTCTAGCTGGTCTTGCAGGCGACGGTGCAGGTCTGGCAGGCGATGCACTTGTTGAGATCCATCACCATCGCGAACTGCTTCTGCGGCCGCTCGTGCTCGTAGGGATAGGGCACGTCGCGGCGGATCTGCCAGTTCCACGGCATGACGGGCTCTCCCTCATTCCGTCTTCACGTAGCCGGCGCGCACGTAACGCTGGAGCTGCGGCGCGGGACGCGAGGGCCGCAGGCCGAGCGCCACCGGCCGCCACAGGCCGCGACCGCCGTCGCCGCCGTCCTCCACCTTGACGATCCGGCCCATGGCCTCGCGCGGCGCGCCGATCGCCCCGTGGACGTCGATGGCGAAGCCCTTGCCCAGGGCCTGGCCCATGAGGTTCTTGCGCACCAGCGTGTCGGTGAGCAGCGTCGGCTTGAGCCAGCTCCGCGTCACGCTCTGGTGGCTGCCGCTCCTGTAGAGCGACTGGTAGTTGGTCGCCGGATTGCGCGCGAGACCGTTGGCGTTGACCTGGGTGCCGCGCACCGTGCCGTGCGAGGAGCCGTACATGTTGAACCAGATCTTCGCCACGCCGGGCGGCGTGTTGTTGGAGGCCCGCGCCCGGATCAGCATGCGCGCGACGCGGTAGTCGTCCGGCCGGTCCTCGAAGCCGACGAAGGGCCGGTCCTGCGGGTCGGCGTCCACCCACACGTAGTCGCCGTCGGCGATGCCCAGCTCCTCGAGGTCCTTCGGATTGACGTCGATGTAGGCCTCGGAGACGAAGGGCTTGCGCCGGTCGTGACGATAGATGTCGCCGAAGGGCCCGAACAGCAGCACGGTGATGTCGGTATCGCCCGTGGTGGTGTGGGCCGCGTGCCGGTATTTCGGCGTGTGGACGATGTGGGTGGCGCCGAAGCTCTCGACCAGCGGATGCCTGGTCCGCTCCAGCTCTTCCGGCGGCACGAAGACGTTGCGGGCCTGCCGCAGCTCGGTGTTCCGCAGCGCCTCCTCGGGATCGACGCCGTAGTCCTCCGGGCGCTTGGGCGCGTGCAGCGCGTGCGGGCGCGCCACGATGACGTTCGGCGCCCGGTGGGTGGAGTCGACCGCCTCGCGGTGCACCGGCAGGTTCTCGCCGGCGTCCACGAATTCCGGCTCCTCCCGGTAGAACTCGAGCCGCCCGCTCTTGGTGTACCAGGGCCTGTGCTCGAGCGTCTGGTCCATGCCCACGTACTTCGGATAGCTGCGGGTCATGATCAGGCTCGGCACGCCCCGCTGCGCCTTCTCGGCGATCTCCTCGAGCCGGTAGCCGCGCAGGTTGGACGAGGCGTCGATCACCCGCTGCGTGTACACTTCCGGCCGACCCTCGATCACGAAGCGCCAGTACTCCCGGAAGCGCGGATCGCCGGTCAGCTCCGACAGCCGCGTCGCCACCAAGGCGAAGGTCTCGGTGTCGTTGCGGGTGTCGAAGAACCGCCGGTGTCCGGTCTTCGGCCAGACGTAGACGAACGGGTTGGTCACCGAACCGGCGATGTCCCAGTACTTGTTCTCGTTCCAGGCATCCACGCCCAGCACGATGTCGGAGTACTCGCAGGTGAGCGACCACCACCACTCGTTGGTGACGATCATCTCGATCTTGGGCAACGTGTTCATGATGATGTTGTATTTCCACTTGGCGTTGCCCAGAGCCGAGTTCGCGTCGACGAACCAGATCGCCTTGGTCGGGGTGGGCATGTGGGTCTTTCCGGTGAGCACGTGCTCGCCCACCACCAGCGGATGGTCGTCGTGCGAGTAGAAGTGGGCCGACTCGCCGCGCCAGTAGAACCTGACGCGGGCCGGCCTCGCCGGATCCGTCTCGATGTCGAAGGGATTCTCGGCGAGGTACTGTCCCGCGCCGTTGAACAGAGGAAGGCGGAAGTTGCCGGCATAGGATCCGATGTTGCCGGAGAGATGGCCGACGTTGTCGGTCAGGGCGCAGACCAGGTACATGGCGCGGTCCTTGAGGTCCGCGTGCTGGTACTGGTTGACGCCCATGCCTTGGGTGAGCTTCGTCTGGCGCGGATGCGCCGCGATCAGCCGCGCGAGCCGCTCGATCTGCGCCGCCGGCAGACCGGTGATCTTCTCCGCGAGCTCCGGACGGTAGTTCTGTTCGAAGAACTCGAGGTAGACGTCGAACAGCGGCCGCACCTCCACCTTCCGGCCATCTACCGTCTCCACCTCGAAGCGTCCTTCGAGCGCCGGCTCGATGCCGAGCATCTGGAAGTCGACACCCACGTGGTCGCGGCTGATGATCTTCGGGGCGTTCGCGTGGCTGTCCCAGACGACGTAGTCGTCGATGTCCTGCTCGCGCAGCGCACGCGGAATGTACTGCCTGTCCTGCTTGAAGAACGGCGGCAGCTTCGCGCCGGGATCGAACACCTCGGCCTTGCGCAGCTCAAGCGGCCGGTGGTCCGGCACGATGTCGCGCGCGCGCAGCAGCTGCCGGTTGTCCATGCGCACCAGCAGCGGCATGTCGGTGAAGCTCACCACGTAGTCCTTCTGGTAGAGCTTCTCCTTCATGATCACGTAGGCCAGCGACAGGGCCAGCGCCGTGTCGGTGGCGGTGCGCACGATGAAGACCTCGTCGGCCGCGCGCGCCGTGGGCGAGTAGTCGTTGGAGATCAGGACCACGTGGCTGCCCTTGATGCGGGCCTCGGTCAGCCAGTGGGAGTCGGGCATCTTGGTGGTGAAGGGGTTCATGCCCCACAGGACGATGAGCTTCGAATACTCCCACAGGCAGAGATCGAAGTCGGTGTTTTGCTGGCCCGTCACCATGGGATGGCCGGGCGCGAGGTCGGTGTGGAAGGCGTAGTTGTCCCAGCCGCGCCCGCCGAGCGCCGTGTCCGCATCCGTGCCGCGGATGTGGGAATCGAGCAGGGCCATCATGTTGGCCATGCGGTAGGGCGAGGTGTAGCGGGTCACCGCCAGGAACGGCATGGAGCCGCGGAACTTGAGGACCTGGGTGCCGGCCCCGTTCATCGCGTCCAGCATGGCCGGATGGTAATGGCCCTGCCGCTCCAGCCGCCGGCGGCCCTCGTCACCGGAGTAGGTGGTGGCGATGTCGATGTACGCCTTGGCGATGATGTCGGCCACCTCGTCCCAAGTGACCTGCAGCCAGTCGTCCTGGCCGCGGCGGAAGTATTCGGCCGGAGGCCTGCCCGTCTCGGGATCGCGCGGGAAGCCGGCGCGGTACCACTCGTAGAAGCCCCTGCGCACCATCGGCCCGTGCACCCGGCGATCGCCTCAGAAGCGCCACATGAGCGCGAGGCCCTCGTTGCGTCAGCGCGGCTCCCAGCGGTGCGAGGCCTTCGGACCGTGGATGTCCGTCGCCTCGCCGAAGCCGCAGGTCGGCTCGATGCGGGCGATCACGCCGTTCCCGACGTGGGCGCGCGGCAGAGAGGTGTGGGTGTCGTCGGGCGCGCAGAGCAGGGTGAAGGCCGATTCGGAGCGGTCGATGTCGCGGTAGGGCCCCTCCCGGTTGCGGTCGGGATGGTGGGGACGGGATCCTCCACCGCCACCACAGGTTCGAACACCTGCAGCGCCAGCGCGCGGCCGGAGAAGGCCGCCGGTGACAGGCCGGCACCGTGGGCGAGGACCTGCCGGCGCGAGACGGCCCTGACGCACTCTCCTCCCTCGACGCACGCCGTCCCCGGACCCGGGGGCGAGGGCGGGCGGGTTGACACGGATCGACGACGGCCATCCTGTCGCAGGGAACCCGCGCCGCGCGGAGCCGCAGGTGGATCCGCTCCGTCCCCTCCCCGTCCTCGCCCTCCTCTCGGCCCTGCTCGCCGGCGCCGCCGCGGCGATGCCGGCCGTTCCGGTGCCGCCCGACGGGCTGCGCCTCGCCGATGGCCGCGAGCTGGCACTTCCGGGGCTGGTGCTGGACGCGCGGACCTGTGCGGGCCCGTTCGACATCGAGCCGGGGCCGGTGCGCGGCGAGGACCGCCACGGACGGCTGCTGGCCGCGGCGCGGCTCGCCGGTGACGGCGATCTCGTCCGCCATCTGGTCGAGACGGGCTGTGCGCTGGTGGATCCCACCGTGCTGCCGCGGCGCCTCGCCGAGCGGCTCCTGTTCGTCGAACGGCAGGCGGAGCGGCGCCGGCGCGGTCTGTGGCGCGATCCCCCGGTGGAGGACGCCGCGCGGCTGCGCGAGGACGGTCTGCGCTTCGCGCTGGTCGAAGGCCGGGTGCGCCACGTGGGTCGGACCGGCAGCTACGTCTACCTCGACTTCGGGAAGGACCGGCGGCGCGATCTCTCACTGCGGCTCGAGCCCGCGGTGCAGAAGGAGCTCTTCGCCGACGGCGCCAAGCCCGCCGATCTGGTGGGGCACCGGGTGCGGGCGCGGGGCTGGATCCTGCGGCAGAACGGGCCCATGATCCACGTCACCACGGTGCTCCAGCTCGAGATCGCCCCGCCATGAGGCGGCTTCCCGCCCTCGTCGCCGCGCTCGTCGTCCTCCTGCCGCTCGCCGCCTGCGAGCCGGTGCACAATCCCGCCCGCGGCACCACGGAATACTCCATGGTGAGCCCGGCCGAGGAGCGGGCGATGGGCGCGCGCGAGCACCCGAAGGTCCTCGGGCAGTTCGGCGGCGCCTACGACGACCCGGCCTTCTCCGACTACGTGGCGCGCATCGGACTGCGGGTGGCGGCGGCCTCCGACATCCCGGACGAGCTCTTCACCTTCACGGTGCTGGATTCGCCGGTGGTCAACGCCTTCGCCCTTCCCGGCGGCTATGTCTACGTCACCCGCGGGCTCCTCGCGCTCGCCGGCGACGAGGCGGAGGTGGCGGCGGTGCTGGCCCACGAGATCGGCCACGTGGCGGCGCGCCACGGTCCCGAACGGCAGCAGACGGCGCTCGGGGCGCAGCTCGGCGCGGCGGCCGCCACCCTGCTGGGTGCCATCCTGCTGGGCGACGAGGCGGCCGATCTGGTGGCGCAGATCGCCGGCCTCGGCACGGCCGCCTGGGTGGCCGGCTATTCGCGCGAGCAGGAGCGCGAGGCCGACCGGCTGGCGGTGCGCTATCTGGTCCGCGCCGGCTACGACCCGGCGGCGCTCGCCCGCATCCTCTCCGCCCTCGAGGAGTGGGACGGGCTGCGCGCGGAGCTGGGCGGGCGCGGCGGCGCGCGGATGCCGGAGTTCCTCTCGACCCATCCGCGCACGCCGGAGCGCATCCAGGCAGCCCTGCGCCTCGCGGCGGCCGCCCCGCCCGGCGAGCGGCGGTCCGATCCCTGGCTCGATCGCCTGGACGGGCTCGTCTTCGGCGACTCGCCGAAGCAGGGCTGGGCCGAGGGCCGCACCTTCCTCCACCCCGACCTCGGCTTCGCCTTCACCGTCCCGCCCGGCTTTTCCATCGACAACCGCCCCGATGCGGTGGTGGCCGGGGGGCCGGATGGAGAGGTGCTGGTCTTCGACCTCGCCCCGGCCGGCGCGCCGCCCGATCCCGCGCTGGTGGTCCGGCGCGAGCTGGAAGGTGTCCCCCACGGCCGGATCCGCCGCCTCGAGACCGCCCGCGGCTTCGATGGGGCCTTCGCGCCGCTGCGCACCCGCCGTGCGGAAGGCTGGATGGCGGCCCTGCGCGACCGGGACCGGGTCTACCGCTTCCTGCTGATCGCCCCGGCCCCCGTGGCGCCTTCGCGCGCGATGCTGCTGGACGTGCTCGACTCCTTCCGCCACCTCTCTCCCGCCGAGCGGCGCGAGCTGCGGGTGCGGGTGATCCGGGTGGTGCCGGTGCCGCCGGCGGGCGCCCGGGCGCTCGTCTCCCGCATGGCGGTGGAGCGGCTGCCGGAGCGCCATCTGTTCGTCCTGAACGGCCGGCGCGATCTCGCCGACTTCCGCCCGGGCGAGCGGGTGAAGACCGTCGGCACCCGG
>BEIP01000108.1 GCA_002898955.1 bacterium HR39
CACCGTGGCGGCGGGAGAGACCCTGCGCCTCGATCTCGGCGGGCGGACGGTGGAGATCCGTGGCTGGCCGAGCGCCCACACCGACACGGACCTCACCGTCTACGACCCGACGACCCGCACGCTGATCGCGGGCGATCTGCTGTTCGTCGAGCGGCTGCCGGTGGTGGACGGGAGTCTCCGCGGCTGGCTGCAGGTGATGGACGCCCTGACCGAGATCCCGGCGGTTCTGGCGGTGCCCGGTCACGGCCCCGCGAGCGTGCCGTTCCCGGCTGCGCTGGAGCCGCAGCGGCGCTATCTCGTGGAGCTGCGCGACGCGGTGCGGGCGCTCGTGCGCGAGGGCGTGCCGCTGTCGCGGGCACCGGCGCTGGTCCCGCCGCCGCAGGGCTGGCTGCTGGTGGAGCCCAATCACGGCCGCAACGTGACGGCCGCCTACGCCGAGCTCGAATGGGAGGACTGAACGATGACGTTGACGATGCGCGCTCTGGCATCCCTCGCCGGCACGGCGCTGGTGCTGGCAGTCGCTGCGGCCACGGCCGGCGAGCCGTCCCGCTGGGACGAGATCCGCGAGATGCTGTTCGAGGGCCGCACCCTCGAAGATGCCGGCGGCCTCCTCGAACTGGAGGCGCCGCAGCGCGCGCTCGATGCGGCCCTGGTGCCGGTGCGCGTGCGGGCCGCCGAAGGCGTGCAGGTGCGCACCTTCTGGCTGGTGATCGACGAGAATCCCGCACCGCTCGCCGCCGTCGTCCACCTGGATCCCGCGAAGGTGGTGCCGGACATCGAGACCCGCGTGCGGGTCAACGCCTACACCCCCTTCCACGCCGTCGCCGAGACGGCCGACGGCGGGCTGCTGGTGGCCGAGCGCTTCGTCAAGGCGGCAGGCGGCTGCTCGGCGCCGGGCACGCGCGATCCCAAGGAGGCGCTGGCGCGGGTCGGGCGCATGAAGCTGCGGGCTGCGGGCCCGGTCGAGCCCGGAAAACCCGCCACCTTCACCCTCAAGATCGCCCATCCCAACTACACCGGCCTGCAGATCGACCAGCTCACCCGCCAGTGGATCCCGCCGGACTATGTGACCAGGGTGACGGTGCGGGTCGGCGGCGAGCCGGTGCTGGTGATCGACGGCGACATCTCCATCTCCGAGGACCCCACCTTCACCTTCACCCTGCGCGAGGCCCCGGCCGGCGAGATCCGGGTGGAGGTGGAGGACAGCTCGGGGCGCCGCTTCGCCGAGGACTTCCGGCCGGCCGCGGCCGAAGCGGAGAGGGCGGCGCAGAGTCATTCGTGAAGCTTGACGTCCGTCATAAGCTTGGTTATATGGCGGCTGCGCGATCAGGGAGGCGCAAACCATGATTCCACGTGCGGCGCCTGTGCTGGCGGCGCTGCTCCTCGCGGTGCCGCAGGCGGTGCAGGCCGGGGCGCAGGGGCTCGTCTACGTCTCCAACGAGAAGAGCGACAACATCACCGTCCTCGATCCCGCGCAGGACCACCGGGTCGTGGCGACGATTCCCACCTGCGGCCGTCCGCGTGACATGGAGTGGGACCCGGAGAAGCGCTTCATCTACGTCGCCTGTGCCGACGACAACGAGATCGGCATCGTCGACGTGGAGAAGATGGAGCAGGTCGACGCCATTCCCTACATCGAGGAGCCCGAGGCCTTCGAGTTCGACCACGCCTTCCGCCGGCTGTTCGTCTCCAACGAGGAGGACGCGGCGCTGTCCGTGGTCGATCTGGAAACGCGCGAGGTGATCGCCTGGGTGGAGGTGGGCGAGGAACCGGAAGGCGTGCTGGTGACGCCGGACGACCGGCAGATCTGGGTCACTTCCGAGGCGGCCAATCTCGTCCACGTCATCGACGGTGAGACGTACGAGGTCATCGCCGACATCCCGGTGGGAACCCGCCCGCGGCGCTTCGCCATGACCCCGGACGGAAGGGAGGTCTGGGTATCCTGCGAGCTCGCCGGCAGGGTCGACATCATCGACACCGAGACCCTGACGGTGAAGGAGTCCATCTCCTTCCTGCCGCGCGGCTTCCGCCCCGAGCAGGTCACGCCGGTGGATGTCCTCATCACGAAGGACGGCAGCCGCGCCTACGTGGCGCTGGGCCGCGCCAACCACGTGGCGGTGGTGGACGTGAAGAGCCGCGAGATCCTGAAGTACATCCTCACCGGCAACCGCGTGTGGGGCCTCACCCTGACGAAGGACGAGACGGTCCTCTACGCCGCCAACGGGCTCTCCGACGACGTCTCCATCATCGACACGGCGACGCTCACCAACGTCAAGTCGGTGCCCGTCGGCCAGATCCCCTACAAGGTGCTGATCCGGGAGTAGGACCGTGCGCCCGTTCCGCCTCCTCGTCCTCCTCCCGCTGTTCGCCGCCCTGACCTGGACGGCGGACCTGCGGGCCCAGCGTGCGCAGCCGCCGCGTCCCACCGTCACCGTCGCCTTTCTGGGCCTCGGGGACGACCCGCGCTGGCAGCGCTGGGAGACCTACGCCAATCTTGAGCTGCGCGAGGCGATGGATCCGGCCGACGGCGCGCGGGTGGCCATGCGCGATGCCCGCATCGTCGGCCGCGTGCTGGGGGTGGACTTCGACCTCGAGGTGCGCCGTGCGAAGGATCTCGAAGCCCTGCGCGGCGCCTTCGAGGAGCTGGCGGCGTCCGGCGTCCGGTACTTCCTCGTGGACCTCGACGGCCCGGATCTGGCCGCCTTCGTCGCGCCCTACCGCGACCGCGAGGTGCTGTTCTTCAACGTCTCGGCCTACGACGACGAGCTGCGTGGCGAGAAGTGCCAGGCCAATCTGCTGCACACCATCCCGAGCCTGCGCATGCTGGCCGACGGGCTCTCCCAGTACCTCGCCCACCAGGGCTGGCACCGCATCCTCGTGCTGCAGGGGCCCGATCCGGAGGATGCGGAGATCGCGCAAGTGTTCGCCGTCTCGGCGCGCCGCTTCGGCAACCGGGTGGTGGAGGTGCGCCAGTTCCTGCCGACCCACGATCCCCGCAGCCGCGAGCAGAACAACGTGCGGCTGCTCACCACCGGCGTCGACTACGACGTGGTCTTCGTCGCCGATCACCGCGGCGAGTTCGGCCGGCGCGTCCCCTACGCCACGGTGCTGGCCCGGCCGGTGATCAGCATGACGGAGCACGGACCGACCATCGGGCTGCAGCCATCGGCCTGGCACTGGGCGTCCGAGCGCTTCGGCTCGCCGCAGCTCAACCAGCGCTTCGAGCGGCAGGTGGACCACCGCCGGCGCATGCGCGATGCCGACTTCGCCGCCTGGGCGGCGGTGCGCCAGCTCCTCGAGGCGATGATGAAGGCGAAGTCCGCGGACTTCGCGGCGGTGCGCGATGCGCTGCTCGCGCCGGATGCCCGCCTCGACGTCTACAAGGGCGTGCCGGCGAGCTTCCGTCCGTGGGACCGGCAGATGCGCCAGCCGATCGTGCTGCACACCCACAACGCGGTGATCGACTACGCGCCGCTGCCGCAGTTCCTCCACCAGTTCAACGTGCTCGACACGCTGGGCGTGGACGAGCCGGACACTGCCTGCCGTCTCTGAACCGCGAAAGGGAGGCTTCCGATGCGGACCGTACGCCTGCTCTGCGGCCTGCTGGCCGCTGCCGGACTCGCCGGCACGGCGGCCGATGCCGACGCCCGCGGCTATCTCGGCGCCCGGGCGGAGGAACTGCCGCCGCTTCGCATCGGCATCGGCGAGGACGGCTACGGCATGGAGCCGAAGGAGTACCGCCTCGAGACCGGAAGGGGCTACGTCCTCACGGTCCGGTCCACCGGCCTCGTCGAGTGCGAACTGGTCATGCGCGAGTTCCTCGACAACGTGTGGATCCGCCAGCTCCAGGCCGGCGAGGTGGAGTTCAGGGTCCCGACCGTCTCCGCGATCGGGCTCGACGACGAGGGCGAGTTCAGCCTGACCTTCGTCCCGATCCGACCCGGCCGCTACGAGTGGGCCTGCGAGGGTCTCGAGCATCAGGGGCTGGTGGGCACGTTCGTCGTCGAGTGAGCCGACCGCACTCCACCATCACCGGCCCACCCGCCGCCCCCGACCACAGGTTCCCGGCCGGCCCGGCCGTCCGCCCTCCGCCCGTCGCGCCGCGCACGCCCGTCTGCGCCGTTCCCGCGGGCGGTGGGACGGACCGGCGGCGTCGGACCTCCCTGCTCGCGACCCGTCCCGCCGCACCACTCCCGCCTTTGCGGACGGTCGTCCGGCGGAGGCGGGCCGGGTCCGCGGGGCCGGCCCCGACCGGCGGGCCGATCCGGTCGGCGGCGGGCGGGCGCGACCGCCGTGCGGGGCATCCGCCCGCGGACGGACCGCTTCCGGCCGGGGGGCCGGCACGGACCGCCCTGCCGGCGCGGAGTGCCGCCACCTGGAACGGACCGGCCCTCCATCCCGGCATCGGGCGGAGACGGGGACCGGCTTCACGGCGAGGGCCACGGCGTCGCGAAAGCGCCCCTCGACCGTGCCGGCCACCCGCTTCCGCCGGTCGCCGGCCCACGCCGGTCCACCGGCCCGAGAGCGGATCGCGATGCCGGTCTCCCGCGACCGGGCGTGAACCGGCAGCCTGCCGGCCCAAGGAGCGCTCTCGACCACCGGACGCTTCCCGCGGCCACGGCTCCCGGTAGGACGCTCCGCTTGCGCAGGCGCCGCATCCGGTCGCGGGCGTGCGACGCTGCGGTCCGTCCCGTCCGTCCGCCCGATCGCCGCCTCCGGGCCTGGCATCACCCGACCCGGCGCCTCGCGACCCGGCGCCACCCGACGACGCCGCGACGGCGCGCGTGGCCCGCGGTGGAGAGGAACCCGGTCCCGCCAGTAGGCGGAGGTCGGGCGCGCGGCATCTCAGGCCCGCTTCAGCTGGCTCTGGCGCAGGCGCCGCTCCGCCTCGCGCAGCTGCACGGGGGTCATGGCGCGGCGGATCTTCGCCATCAGGTCGCGGGCGAGCGGATCACCCTCCTCCGCAGCTTGCGCGCACATCACGTAGGCCAGCACCGGATCCCGGCGCACGCCGCGGCCGGTGAAGTGCATGTAGGCGAGGCTCGTGCGGGCGCGGGCGTGGCCCCGCCGCGCCGCCTGATGGAACCACCGGGCGGCCAGGACGTCGTCCTTAGGCACACCCTTGCCCTGGGCGTAGGCGATGGCCAGCAGGAACATGGACTCGGCGTGCCCGTCCTCGGCGGCGAGCTTGAGGGCCTCGATGCGCCGGCGCAGGGCGTCCTCGCTGCTCATCTCCGTTCCCGCACGAGTGGATCCGGGGGTGCGCACCCACAGTAACCGTTAGTCGTTGTCCAAAGGTTAACGCCGGACCCGATCTCACGGGATTTCGAGCGATTTCGATACGACCGGCCATTGCGGGCCGTACGTGGTGGACGTAGCCTTTACCTTGCGGACCGGCGTGGGCGCCGGTACCGTGGGACGGAGGGACCGTCTGGCGCGACGGGTCCACCGTTTCGCGGAGAGAACGCCATGTCCCACGTCCTCGCCCCGTCCTCCCGCACCGCACAAGCCGGCGGTGAAGCGCGCCTTCTGCTGCGGCTGCTCCTGGATGCCGGCGACCGTCACCGGCTGCTCGTGCGTTTCGCCCTCCTGGATCTCGCCGGAGCGGCGCTGGTCGTCGTTGCTTGGCTGCAGGGCTGGGTGCGGCTGCTGTGGGAGGCCGACGTGACCGGCCTCGTGAGCGCCATCGCGGCGGTCTTCGCCGTGGGCATCGTCTGGTGCGGGGTGCGCATCCTTGCCGTCGACCGCGGCCTCGACGGCTTCGCCCGCGGCCGCGTCGATCCCGCCACGCCCTGGGGCCGCTTTCTGGAGCGGGCCCGCGGACGCGCTCCGGAGCGGGTGGGCCGTCTCGCCGAGGCCCTGCGAGCGCGGCTGCTCGCCGCCAACAGATCGG
>BEIP01000109.1 GCA_002898955.1 bacterium HR39
CGCGCGGTGGTGGAGGCGGCGGGGGATGCGCGGGTGACGGTGGCGGGCGGCGTCACCACCGCGGAGGAGATCCGCGAGCTCGACCGCATCGGCGCGGATGCCCAGGTGGGCATGGCGCTCTACACCGGCCGGCTGCACCTGGCCGATGCCATCGCCGCACCGCTCACGAGCGACCGGCCCGACGGGCTGTGGCCCACGGTGGTGGTGGACGAATACGGCCGGGCCCTCGGGCTGGTCTACTCGAACCTCGAATCCCTGCGCGCGGCGGTGGAGGAGCGGCGCGGGATCTACTGGTCGCGCTCGCGCGGGGCCCTGTGGCGCAAGGGCGAGAGCTCCGGGGCGGTGCAGGAGCTGCTGCGGGTGGAGGTGGACTGCGATCGCGACGCCCTGCGCTTCGTGGTGCGCCAGACGGAGCCCGGCTTCTGCCATCTCGCGCGGTGGAGCTGCTTCGGCGGGGACGGCGGCCTGCCGCGGCTCGAGCGGGTGCTGCGCGCGCGGCGCGGGTCCGCCCCCGCGGGCTCCTACACGAAGAAGCTGTTCGACGATCCGCACCTGCTCGCCGAGAAGCTGCGCGAGGAGGCGGACGAGCTCGCTCTCGCCCGCAGTCGCGAGGAGGTGATCTGGGAGGCGGCCGACGTCCTCTACTTCACCCTCGTCAAGCTCGCCGCCCACGGCGTCCCGCTGGCCGAAGTCGAGCGCCATCTGGATCTTCGCGCCCGCCGGGTGACGCGGCGGAGGTGAGGGCCGATTCCGTCCGTTCCGGCCCCGCACGCCCTTCTGGGCGCCCCGGCCCGCTTCCACCCGGCTGCGCACATCGCAGCCCGTCCGTCCGGGCCCCCGCGGATCCGTCGCGGGATGTCCGATACGCATGGCGTCCGCCGCACAGGGTCCGCCCGTCGCTCGATCCCCCCTTCGCACTTCCGCATGCCCATCCTTCGACGACGGCTCCGGGCTCAGCCATTCGTTGAGATTTCCGTGCTACGGTCCGGACGGTGGAGAAGGTGCGGCGGTCCCGGGGCGCGGAGGCACCTTTCCCACCGTCCGCGGATTCTGGCGTGCAGTTGTTAGGATCCCGTGAACGGGAGCGGGGCATCCGCGGCCTGCGCTTCGCGTCCGTGCTTGACCGGTCTGGCGATCCGTGCTAGCGGCGGGACGATGGCGGGAAGTCGAGGGCGGCGCTGAGGTCTCCTGAGACTTCCCTCGGCCAGCGCTCCGTGACATCGTCGAGGCGTTCGGGAGCGCCGCGGGCGGGAGCGGCGAAAGTGTTGCGGTGCAAGGACCTGCCGCGATCCGCCCGCACGCGTGCTCCACGCGGGCCCGTACGAACCCCGTGCGCATTTTGCCAAATTTTTCGTGTCCGACTGAATCCGGCTGATCGGCCTTCCAACCCCTTGCGCGCGGCGGATTTCCGAAGCGGATCCGTCCGGCCCCTTGCCCTGCTCCAGAAGGGATCGAGACAGTCCGGAGGTCGGAAAACGGAGGACGGAGAACGGAAGAGAACGGCTCGGGAAGCCGGGGCGGCTCGATCACGGTCCCGGACAGCTCACCTCCGCCTGTTCCGTCATCCGACATCCGACATCCGGAACCGGGATCGGGACGGTTCGGAGGTCGGAAAACGGAGCACGGAGCGCGAAAGCACGGCGCCGGAAGCCCGGCCGGCCGGGCCACGGTGCCGGGACGGTCGCCTCTTCCCGCTCCGTCCTGCATCGTCCGGTCTCGGTCCTCCGAAATCCGCCCTCCGACATCCGCGCTCTGACCTCCGATCGTTACGGCCCGTTAGGATCGGGCGTGAGGAAGGCGCGCCGGGAACGCGCAGATGCGGCCCGTTGCGGACTGGATGGGGCGCGTTAGGGCCAGATACGGCAGGATGGACGCCGATGCGGAGCCACCCGGCCCGGCGGTCCCCGCCGGCTCCGGCGCTGCGGCGCGGGAGCGCCGGAGCGCCCGTTGACCGCCGCGCCCGCCGCCGCCACCCTCCCCGCGGTCGTCGCCGGATGGGCCCGTGTTCCCCGAGCGCCTGCCGCAACCCCGCCCCGCCGATGCCGAGCGTGCCGCCCGCGCCCGCGGCCGCATCGCCGCGGCACTGGCGAGGAACCGCCACCGCCCCTGGGCCGACGCGGCGGCCGCCTTCCTCGACGATCCCGCCCGGGCGGAGCTGCTCGACGCCCTCCTCGCCGGCAGCCCCTTCCTCGCCGCCTGTCTGGAGCAGGACCCGGAGATCGCGGCGCTGCTGGCCGCGGCCCCGCCCCCCGAGGTGATCGACGCGGCGATCGCCGGGGTCGGGGAGCTGCCGCTCGACTCCCGCCCGAAGCTGATGGCGGGGCTGCGGCGGCTGCGTCGGCGCGTCGCCTTCGCCGCCGCCTTCGGCGATCTCGCCGGGCTGCTCGACCTCGAGGCCTTCTGCGCCGCGCTCTCGCGCTTCGCCGACGCCTGCGCGGGCCGCGCCGTGGCCCACCTGCTCCTGGAAGGCCACAGCCGCGGCGAGGTCGTCCTGCCCGATCCCGAAGATCCCGGGCGCGGATCGGGCCTCGCCGTCTTCGCCATGGGCAAGCTCGGCGCCTTCGAGCTCAACTATTCTTCGGACATCGACCTCATCGTCTTCCACGACACCGCCCGGATGGACTACAGAGGCGGCGAGTCGCCCCGCGCCTTCACCGTGCGGCTGGTGCGCAACCTCGTCCACATCCTCGAACACCGCACGGCCGACGGCTACGTCTTCCGGGTCGACCTGCGGCTGCGCCCGCACGTCCCCGGAAATCCGCTGGCCATCTCCACCGGCGAGGCGGAGGAGTATTACGAACGCCACGGCCAGAACTGGGAGCGCGCGGCCTGGATCAAGGCGCGGCCGCACGCCGGCGACATCGAGGCCGGCGAAGCGTTCCTGCGCCGGCTGCGTCCCTTCGTCTGGCGGCGCTATCTCGACTGGGCGGCGGTGCGCGACATCCAGTCCATCAAGCGCCAGATCCACGCGCACCGCGGCTTCTCCGCCATCCGCGTGCCCGGCCACGACATCAAGGTGGGCCGCGGCGGCATCCGCGAGATCGAATTCTTCGTCCAGACCCAGCAGCTCATCCTCGGCGGGCGCTATCCGGAGCTGCGCACGCCCCGCACCCGCGAGGCGCTGGCGCGGCTCGCCGAGGGGCGCTGGATCGCCGACGAGGCGCGCGAGGAGCTGGACCGCGCCTATCTCTTCCTGCGCTCCCTCGAGCACCGCCTGCAGATGGTGGAGGACCGCCAGACCCAGCGCCTGCCCGAGCGTGCGGAGGACTTCGCGCGCTTTGCCGCCTTCGCCGGCACCGACCCCGCCACCCTGCACGCCTGGGTGGCCGAGGCGCTGGAGACGGTGGAGCACCACTGGGCGGCGCTGTTCGAACACGAGGTCTCGCTGGGGGCGGGCGGCAGCCTCGTCTTCACCGGCACCGAGGACCATCCCGAGACCCTCGAGACCCTGCGGCGCATGGGCTTCCGCGACCCTGGGGCGGTGGTGAAGCGCATCCGCGAATGGCACCACGGCGACATCCGCGCAACCCGCAGCGCCCGCGCCCGCGAGCTGCTCACCGAGCTCACCCCGGCCATCCTCGAGGCCCTCTCCCGCCAGCCCGATCCCGACGAGGCCTTCCGCCTGTTCGACGGGTTCGTCTCGGCCCTGCCGGCCGGCGTGCAGATCTTCTCGCTGCTCCACGCCAACGACCGGCTGCTGCGGCTGCTCGCCGATCTGGTGGGGGCCGCGCCGCGCCTCGCCCGCACCCTCGCCGCCGAGAGCGCCCTGTTCGAGGCCATGCTCGCCCCCGACTTCTTCGAGCCGCTTCCCGGCCGCGGGGAGCTGCGGGCCGAGGCGGAGCGGGCGCTCGGCGAGGCGGCGGCACCCGACGAGGTGCTGGAGGCGCTGGCGCGCTTCGCTCACGCCCGCGGCTTCCAGGCGGGCATGCACCTGCTGCTCGGCATCGCGCCGGTGCGGGCCGTGCAGCACGCGCTCACGGCGCTGGCCGAGGTGGTGCTGGAGGTGCTGCTGCCGCGGGTGCGCCTGTGGCTGCACCACCGCCACGGCGATCTGCCCGGCGGCCGCTTCGTGGTGGTGGGCCTGGGCAAGCTCGGCGCCCGCGAGCTCACCATCGGCTCGGACCTCGATCTGGTGTTCGTCTATGACGCGCCACCCGAGGCCCGCTCCACCGGTCCGCAGCCGCTGCCGCCCGGTCCCTTCTTCGCGCGGCTGGGCCAGCGGCTGGTGAGCGCGCTCACCGTGCGCACCCCGGCCGGGCGGCTGTTCGAGGTGGACATGCGCCTGCGGCCTTCCGGCAATGTCGGGCCGCTCGCCACCAGCCTCGCCCAGTTCGAGGCCTACGAGAAGGAGACGGCGCAGACCTGGGAGCACCAGGCGCTGGTGCGCGCCCGGCCGGTGGCGGGGGACGCGGAGCTCGCGCGCGAGGTGGAGCGCGTGCGCGCCGAGGTGCTCGGCCGCACGCGCGATCCCGTGGAGCTCGCCCGCGAGGTCGCGGCCATGAACGCCCGCATCCACCGCGAGCACGGCAGCGGCGATCCGTGGAACCTCAAATACGCCCGAGGAGGGCTCGTGGACCTCGAGTTCACCGCCCAGTACCTCGTCCTCGCCCACGCGCACGAAGTCCCGGCCCTGCTCGCCACCGAAACGCGCGAGATCTTCGAGGCGGCCGGGGCGGCGGGGCTGCTCGCGGAAGGGGAGGTGGCGGATCTGCTGCGGGCCCTCGACCTGCATCACGCCCTGCAGGCGGTGCTGCGCCTGTCCGCCCATCCCGGGTTCGATCCGCGCCGCGCCCCGCCCGGCATGCGCGAGATGCTGCTGCGCACCGCCAGCCGCGCGCTCGTGGACGAGCCGCCGCTCTCCGGCCTCGCGGCGCTGGAGGAGCGCCTGCGGGCCCTGCAGGAGACCGCCCGCGGCGTGTTCGAGCGGCTGTGTCCGCCGGGAGACGGCGGGCCGGACGGGGAGGGCGGGTCGTGACGGGCGGGCCGGTGGAGCTGCGGCCGGATCCGAGGCTGGCGGCGCGGCTGCGCCTCGTGGGCGCCGTCTCGGTGCTGCTCGGCTTCGTCTTCGCCGGCGTGGTGGCGGGCGGCGGCCCGTCCCTGCGCGATCTCACGCTCGCGGCGGTGCTGTTCGTGGTGCCCTTCGTCTGGGCCGGGTGGTCCTTCCTGTGCGAGGCGCGGCTCCTGCCGCAGGCGCGGGTGCGGCTCGCGGACGGCGTCCTGCACCTGCGCCTCGTCGATCCGCGTCCCTTCCGCCTGGGCTGCGCCCACGAGGAGAGCCGGATCGCCCTCGCGGAGGTGCGCGCCGTCGAATGGCGCCGCCGCTCCATGCTGGAGGTGCTGCTGCTCTCGGCCATGCGCCCGCGCGGGAGCTGGTCGCGCGAGGCGCTGGTGATCCTCGGGACCGGGCGGACGGTGGAGCTGGATCCGGCCGTCTGGCCCGATCTGCCGCTCCTGCACCGGGCGCTGGCCGGAGCGCTGGAGGCGCGCGAAGAGGTTGCACGCGAGGAGACGGTGACATGAGCGGAGCGCAAGAGACGGCCCTGCGCGAGGGCGAGCCCCTGCCGCAGATCGAGCTGCGGCTGGACGACGGTACGGTGCTGCGGACGGACGACCTGCGCGGGCGGCGCTGGGTGCTGTACGTCTATCCGAAGGACGACACCCCGGGCTGCACCACCGAGGCGGTCGAGTTCACCCGTCTGCTGCCCGAGTTCCACGCGCTGGGACTCGAAGTCGTGGGCATCTCGCCCGATTCCGCGGACAGCCACTGCCGTTTCCGGGAAAAACAATGGTCCTAAGGCAGTCTACGCCCAACTGCGCGATCTAGCAGGCAACTTATCGCAGACATTCAGCGCCAGTATCCGCCTCGC
>BEIP01000110.1 GCA_002898955.1 bacterium HR39
CGAGACTGTGGCGAGCTTCAGGGCCACCATCGGCCGGCCGTCGAGGATGCGGCGGTAGAGCCCGAGGTTCTGGCGTCGGGCCTCGGCTTCGAGGCAGCCCTCCACCACCTCGATCCCCGCTGCGCGCAGATGCGCCAGCCCGCGGCCGTTCACCCGCGGATCGGGATCGATGCAGCCCACCACCACCCGCCGGATGCCGGCCCGCACCAGCGCCCGGCAGCAGGGCGGGGTGACGCCCTCGTTGGCGCAGGGCTCGAGGGTCACGTAGGCGGTGGCGCCGCGGGCCGCCTCGCCGGCGTGCTCCAGCGCCAGGGTCTCGGCGTGGGGGCGGCCGCCGGGAGCGGTCCAGCCGCGGCCGACGATGTGTCCCTCGCGCACGATCACGCAGCCCACCGCCGGATTGGGCCAGGTGCGCCCGAGCGTGCGCTCGGCCAGCGCCAGCGCCGCGCGCATGAAGCGCGCATCTTCCGGGGTGCAGCCGCTCACGCGGAGACCTCCCGCCGCCCGCCGTCCTCCTCCGCCTCGTCGCGCTCCGGCAGGGTGCGCACGAACTCGACGAAATCGCGGGCGGTGGCGAAGTCGCGGTAGACGGAGGCGAAGCGCACATAGGCCACCTCGTCCAGCGCCGCGAGGCTCTCCATGGCGAGCTCGCCGATGCGGCGCGATTCCACCTCGCTCTCGCCCGAGGTCTCGAGGCGCCGGACGATGCCGGCGACGATGCGCTCGATGGTCTCCTCGTCGATGCCGCGCTTGCGGGTGGCGATGCGGATCGAGCGGGCCAGCTTGTCGCGGTCGAAGGGCTGGCGGCGGCCGTCCTTCTTGACGACCATGATCTCCCGCAGGTGTACCCGCTCGAGGGTGGAAAAGCGCGCGCCGCAGCCGCCGCACTGACGGCGGCGGCGGATGGCGGCGCCGTCGTCCACCGGCCGCGAGTCCCTGACCTGGGTTTCGGCGAAGCCGCAGAAGGGGCAGCGCATGGGCGTCTCGTCCGCTCCGCCCCGCTATGTGGACGAGGCGGCGCTGCGGGGAAAGTCCGCGGACGGCGGCGGTTCGCCGCCGACGTCCCCACGGGCCGCGCGCCGCCGCGCGGCGAGGAAGGCAAGCAGCTCCTCCTCGGGCATCGGCCGGGCGAAGAGGTAGCCCTGCGCCTCGTCGCAGCCGACCGCCGCGAGCACCCGCCGCTGCTCCTCCGTCTCCACCCCCTCGGCGAGGATGCGCTTGCCGAACACCCGCCCGAGCTCGACGATGGCGGCGAGCAGCGCCTCGTCGGCGCGATCGCGTCCCAGTCCGGCGACGAAGCTGCGGTCCACCTTGATGCGCGCGGCCGGCAGGTTCTTGAGGTAGGCGAGCGCCGAATAGCCGCTGCCGAAGTCGTCGAGGGCGAAGCGCACCCCGAGCTCGTGCAGCCGCAGGAGATTGCGCCGGATGTGCACCTGCTGCGGATCGACGAACAGCCCCTCGGTGACCTCGAGCTCCAGCATCTCCGCCGGCACGCGGTGGCGGGCGAGGGCGCGTTCCACCTGCTCGGCCATCTCGGGGCGGCGCAGCTGGGCGGGGGAGACGTTGAGGGAGACGGGCACCAGCAGCCCCTCGCGCAAGAGCCGCGCCGCCACCCGGCAGCCCTCCTCCACCACGAAGGCGCCGAGCGCCCGGATCAGCCCGGTGCTCTCGGCGACCGGCACGAAGTCGGAGGGCGGCACCGCGCCGTCTTCGGCCGGCCAGCGCACCAGCGCCTCCACTCCCACCACGGTGCCGCCCGCGAGCTCGAACTGGGGCTGGAAGTGGAGGGTGAAGGCCCGCTCGCGCACCGCCCGGCGCAGGGCCGCCTCGAGGCGCTTGCGCCGGGACAGGCCGTGGTCGATCTCCGGCTCGAACACCACGGTGCGCGAGCCGCCGCGGGTCTTGGCGGCATCGAGGGCGAGCTCGGCGGCGCGCAGCAGCCGATCGGCGTCGCGGCCGTGGAGCGGATGGAGGGCGAGGCCGGCCGAGACCTGCACCTCCAGCTCGACGCCCGCCACCACGAAGGGGCCGCACAGGCGCAGCCGCAGCTCCTCCACCGCCGCGGCCACGTCCCCGTGCGCGGCGCCGTCCACCAGCAGGGCGAAGCGGTCGCCGGAGATGCGGAAGGCCGGGCCCAGCCCGCAGCCGCGCAGCAGCCGGCCGAGCCCGGCGAGGATCCGGTCACCCGCCTCGTAGCCGAAGACGGCATTCACCTCGCGCAGCCGGTCGACGTCGAGGACCGCGACGGCGAGCGGGACCTCGCCGCGTGCCGCCAGCAGGCGGGCGCGCAGTTCGGGGACGAAGGCGGCGTGACCGGGCAGGCCGGTGAGGGGATCGCGGGGGTCGGATCCGCCGCCGCGCAGCACGCGCAGCACGCGCCCGAGCAGGCCGGAGCCCCGGCCGGTCTCCCTGCGGTCGTGCCTGCCGCTCATCTCTCCACGTCCCCGTCGGAGCATCGGGGCGCGATGCGCCGCCCTGCCCGTCGGCCTACGCCGCCGCGCCGGATCGGGCAAGGGGAGGAGAGAGTGGTGGTCGACCCCCTCGGGAGCGGTGCGTTGACGCCCGTGCCACGTCCGGGCATGTTGCCGTCGGGATGCGTCGGATGGCCGGCCCATACCGCGGCATCCCGCAGGGAATCATCGGGAGAAGGCGACTTGCATCGAGCCGTGAGGAGCCGGCCGCGCTTCCGCGAGCCTCCCCTGGCGGAGGCGATTTGCGAGTTCCGCTTCGAGGAAAGCGACGGCTGGAACTGGACGGTGCCCGGCCGGCTGCACGAGCGGCTTCGTGACCGCTTCCCGATGATCGAGCAGGTCGCCCCGCCCACGATCGTCGTGGGACCGCCGGTCCGATCGGGGCCGATGCAGGTGGAGCGTTTGCGGTTCCGGTCGGTCGACGGGGGTCGCATCGTCCAGAGCGGTCCGTGGCTTCTTGCCGTCAACATGCTCCCTCCCTATCCGGGCTGGGAGGAGTTTCTCGAGATGATCCTCGAGATCTATCGCCTGCACCGCGATCTGGTGGGTGGCCTGGCAATTCGACGGCTGGGACTGCGCTACATCAACCGTATCGATCCGCACGGCCATGCGGTGGTCGACCTCACGACGGTACTCCCTGATCTTCCGTCTATTTTCGGAGGGCGTGCGGAGAACTTTTACGAGCGTTTCGACATTCCGTATCGGGATCCACCCGGTACGCTGACGTTCCAGACGGGAACGACGGGCGAGACGCGGCGTACGCTGATGATCGATCTCGACTTCTGGCGCGTGGACGTCGGAAATCCCGACATCGAACGGCTCGCGGACTGGCTCCGACAGGTGCACGATGCGATCGAGGATGCCTTCGTGCGCGCGCTCACATCACGGACCTGCGAGCTGCTGGGTCTGGAACGGGAGGAGGCTGCGTCGTGACAGTTGGTCGGACTGTCCTCGCGGAAAAGGCTGAGAGCCTGCCCGAAGACTGGATGCTTGCGGCTGCGAGGCTGGAACGGGAGGCGCGCATCCACTGGCGGCTCCTCGAGGATCCGGCATACATGCCGGCTCGCACGGAGCGCGGTCGACGGCTGCGTGAACTCCGCAGACGGGTGATCGAGAGCGGGGAGCCGCTCCTCGATCTCGACGGGATCCTGCGTCTGCTTGGTCGGAATACCGGCTGAGGACGGTCATCCGCTTGACGTTGCGTCGCTACATCGACTCGTGCGTGGTGATCGCAGCTTTCCAAGCGAGTGATCCGGAGCTTGCGGAAGCGGCATTGAATGAAATCGAAGGCAACCATGAAATCGTCGTCAGTAGCCATTTCGTCTGGCTGGAGATCGTGCCGAAAACGGCACGGCATGGGCGGCGGGAAACGTTGAACGCTTATCTCAATTTTTTCGAGGAATGTGTAGATTATTATGTGCTGTCGTCTGATCAGCTGGTCCGGAGAGCCATGGAGCTCGCCCGCACCTACGCGCTCGACGCCATGGATGCGCTTCACGTGGCGGCCGCGCTGGAAGGCCGCTGTGACGAGTTCGTCACGGCGGAGAAGCCCACGAAACCCTTCTTTTCCGTGCGTGAAGGTGGTATGGTCTTCCGCACGATCTGGACGGGCGGCAGGACCGGGCACTGACGCCCGCCGGAGTGCCGCGCGGCCCGCGGACGGGTGGCGGCAGGCCGGTGCGGGAGGGCCCCGGGCCTACGGCCCGTAGCGGATTCCGCCCGTGGGCGCCCGATGCTGCGCTGCGAAATGCGCCCCGATGGGCGTCCGTTGGGCGGCGATACGGCGGGATGGACGGAGATGGGGCGCGATGACCGCCGGTCCCGGCCCCTGTGCGGCGTGGCGGTGTGTGCGCCTGCGCAGGCCGCATCGCAGCCGCGCAAAACGGACGCCCCGCCCGCAAGGGCGGGGCGCCGCGCGGGGCCGCGTCGTGCCGGCGCGGCTCACTCGGCGGAGGTGACCACCAGCGCCTTGCCGGCGTCGCTCATGGTGAAGGCGTGCATGGAGCCGTCGTAGAGCCGGGTGTTCCTGTTGCCGACGATCTCGTACATGAAGAACCAGGCACCGCTGCCGAGATGGCCGCTGTTGCAGTAGGTGATGGACGGCTTCTCCGGATCGATGCCGTGCTTGGCCAGCAGTGCCAGCGCCTTCTCGCCGGTGCGGAAGACCAGCGAGCCGTCGGCCGTCTTCTCGAACATCTCCGGATGGGGCAGGTTCTTCGCGCCCTTGATGTGTCCGGCGGCGTAGACGTAGTCCTTCTTCTTCTCGCCCCGGTAGAAGTCCGGCGTGCGGGCATCGACGAGCTGCACCCCGCCGCTCCCGACGGCCGCCATCACCTCCTCGGTGGTGGCGTAGAGGTCGTCGCGCCCGGGTCCGGCCTCGAAGTCGCCCGGCTGCACGGCCACCGCCTCGGTGGTCATCGGACGGCCCTCGGCCATCCACTTGTGGCTGCCGCCGTCCAGCACCGCCACGTTGTCGTGGCCGAAGTAGAGGAAGGTCCAGTACACCCGGGTGGCCATGGCGAGATCACCGGAGTCCTCGCCGCGCGAGGTGACCACCACCGCCTGGCCCTTATGCACGCCGAGCCGGCGCGCGAGGTCCTGGAAGCGCTCGCGCTCGAGCACCATGCCGATGAGCTCGACGCCGTTCTCCACCCGCTTCTGGCGGATCTCGTCCCACGGCAGCAGCACCGCGCCGGGGATGTGGCCCTGCACGCGGATCTTCGCCCTGCTCGTCCCGTAGTAGCTCGGAACGTCGGCCCGCACGTCGAGCACCAGCACCTCGTCCAGGTGCTCCGCCAGCCAGTCGGTGGAGACCAGCGGGCCCGGCACGGTGGTCCCGGCGTGCAGCGGGGCGGGCACGCCCAGAAGCCCCACCGCCGCCACCGCGGCGGCCAGCAGGGTGCGACGCGTCGCTGCGATCATCCTCCATCTCCCGTCGAGGTCCGTTTCACCGTATAAGCATCCTCGGATGGACTGTCCAGCCTCCCGTGCCCTTTCCCGCTTTCCCCGCGCGCGTGGAGCGCGCTAGAAGCGCCGCGGCCAGCGGAACGGATCCGGAGCCCGTGCGCATCCATGTCCTCGCCGCCCGCACCCCCGAGGCCCGCCGCGCCCGCGAGGAGCTGGTGGCGCGCTACGGCGACGCCCCGCCGGAGGAGGCGGAACTCCTCGTGGCGCTGGGCGGTGACGGCTTCATGCTGGAGACGCTCCACGGCGAGCTCGCCCGGCGGCTGCCGATCTACGGCATGAACCTCGGCACCGTCGGCTTCCTGCTCAACACCTATACGCCCGACCATCTGATCGAGCGCATCA
>BEIP01000111.1 GCA_002898955.1 bacterium HR39
GGCCGGTGGTGCTGCCGCCGCGCGCCGATCCCGCCACCTTCGAGATCGGCGAGGAGGCCTACACCGGCGACGGTACCCTGTTCAACTCCGCCTTCCTCGACGGCCTCACGGTGGAGGAGGCCAAGAGGCGCATCACCGCGTGGCTCGAGGAGCACGGCTGCGGCCGGCGCGAGGTCACCTACCGCCTGCGCGACTGGGGCGTGTCGCGCCAGCGCTACTGGGGCTGCCCCATTCCCGTGATCCACTGCGGGCGCTGCGGCATCGTCCCGGTCCCGCGCGAGCAGCTCCCCGTCACCCTGCCCTACGACGTGGACTTCTCGAAGCCCGGCAATCCGCTCGAGCGCCATCCCACCTGGAAGTACGTGGACTGCCCGAAGTGCGGCGGGCCGGCGCAGCGCGAGACCGACACCTTCGACACCTTCGTCGAGAGCAGCTGGTACTTCCTGCGCTTCGCCTCGCCCTGGGTGGAGGACCGGCCCTTCGAGCGGCGCGACGTCGACTACTGGATGCCGGTCGACCAGTACATCGGCGGCATCGAGCATGCGGTTCTGCACCTGCTCTATTCACGCTTCTTCACCCGCGCGCTGCGCGACTGCGGCTACTTGGATCTCGACGAGCCCTTCGACGGCCTCTTCACCCAGGGCATGATCACCCACGTCACCTACCGTGACGAGCAGGGCCGCTGGCTGTCGCCCGAGGAGGTGATGCAGGACGAGGAGGGCCGCTGGGTCACGGTGGAGGGCCGCCGGCCCGTCACCGTCGGCCGCAGCGAAAAGATGAGCAAATCCAGGAAGAACGTCGTCGATCCCTCCCGCATCATCGAGTCCTACGGCGCCGACACGGCGCGGCTGTTCATGCTCTCCGACAGCCCGCCCGAGCGCGACCTCGAGTGGACCGAGGCGGGCATCGACGGCGCCTGGCGCTACGTCAACCGCCTCTGGCGGCTGGTGCACGAGCGCCTCGAGCTGCTGCCGCCCGCCGGCACGCCCCCGGCCGAGCCGCAGGACGAGACGGAGACGGCCCTCAAGCGCTGGATCCACCGCACCATCGCCCGCGTCACCGACGACCTCGAGCGCTTCCACTTCAACAAGGCGGTGGCCGGCATCCGCGAGTTCACCAACGCCGTCGAGGACTTCGAGCCGAAGACGGCGGCGGGCCGGGCGATCCTGCGCGAGGCGCTGGAGGCGCTGGTGCTGCTGATCGAGCCCATGATGCCGCATCTCGCCGAGGAGCTGTGGGAGAAGCTCGGTCACACCCGCATCCTCGCCGAGACGCCCTGGCCGCAGGCCGACGAGCGCTGGGTCGCGGTGGAGACGGTGAGAGTTGCGGTGCAGGTGAACGGCCGCCGCCGCGCCGAGATCGAGCTGCCGGTCGATGCGCCGGAGGAGCTCGCCCGCGAGCGCACGCTGGCCGAGCCCAACGTGCAGCGGGCGGTGGGTGGGAAGCCGATCCGCCGCTTCGTCTACGTGCCCAACCGGATCGTCAACATCGTGGTCTAGAGCCTTGCGACGGCGCGCCCTTCTCGCCGCTCTCGCATCCCTGCCGGGCCTCGCCGGCTGCGGGCTGCGGCCGCTCTACGGTCCGGCCCGCGACGGGGCGACGGTGGCGGGCGAGCTCGCGGCGGTGCGGATCGAGACGCCGAAGACCCCCCTCGGCTGGACGCTGGCCGACCGGCTCGCCCGCGAGCTCGGGGTGGCCGGGACCGCCGCGGCGCGCTACCGGCTGGTGGTGGAGCTGGAGCGGCGGCGCAACGTGCTGGCGGTGCAGCTCGACGACACGGTGACCCGCTACGAGCTCACCCTGATCGCCCGCTTCCGCCTGATCGAGCTGGAGAGCGGCCACGAGCTGCTGCGCTCCGAAGACCGCCGCGTCGCCGGCTACGGCGTGCTGCGCCAGCCCTACGCCACCCTCGCCGCCGAGCGCGACGCCGAGCGGCGCGCGGCTGCCGCGCTGGCCCGGGCGATCCGCAACCGCCTCGCCCTGTTCTTCCGGGAGCGCGCCGCGTGAAGCTGCAGCCCCGCGAGATCGAGGCCATGCTGGCGCGCGGCGTCCCGCCGGCGCCGGTGGTGCTGTTCTACGGGCCGGACCGGGGGCTCGTGGGCGAGCGCGCCCGCCGGCTGATCGGCGCGCTGCTCGGCGGGGACGACGACCCCTTCCGGCTGGTGACCCTCGAAGGGGACGTGCTGGCGCGCGAGCCGGGCCGGCTGGCCGAGGAGGCCCTCGCCCCGACCTTCTTCGGCGGCGGCCGCGTGGTGCGGGTGCGCGATGCCACCGATCGCACCGCCGCGGCCCTGGAGCCACTCCTGGCGGTGACCGATCTCCCCGCCCAGGTGGTGCTGGAGGCTGGGGAACTGCCGCCGTCCTCGCGCCTGCGCCGGCTGGTGGAGGGAGCGAACATGGCCGTCGCCTGCCCCTGCTATCGCGAGGAGGGGCGCGATCTCGGCCTCGCCGTCACCCGCATCCTCGGCGAATTCGGCCTGCGGGCCGACCCCGAGGCGCTCTCCTGGCTCACCGCCCATCTCGGCGCCGACCACGGCATCACCCGCCGCGAGATCGAGAAGCTCGCCCTCTACGTGGGGGATCGCGAAGACCGCACCGTCCACCTCGCCGACGTCGAGGCCGTGGTGGCCGATGCCGCGGCCGCCGGCACCGACCGGCTGCTGCAGGCGCTCCTCGCCGGCGACGTGGCCGCCGTCGAGGACGGCGCCGCGCGGCTGCTGGCGGCGGGCGAGGCCCCCGTGACGCTGCTGCGTGCCGCGACCCGCGAGCTCCTGCGCCTCTACGCCCTCTCCCTCGAGGTGGCGGCGGGCGGCGCGGCGCAGCAGGTGGTGGCGCGGGCCAAGCCGCCCGTCCTCTTCCGCCTGCGGCCGCTCGTCGAACGGCTGCTCGCCCGCATCCGCCCCGACGAGGTGGCCGATCTGCTGGTCCTGCTGCAGCGGGCGGAGATCCTGTGCAAGTCCACCGGCGTGCCGGAGCAGACGGTGTGCCGGCGGGCGCTGTTCGACATCGCACGCCGCCTGCAGCCGGCGGACGCCCGCACCTTCGCATGAGCGCACCCCTGCCCCCGCCGCCACCCCGCGCCGGCTCGTACCGGGTGATCTACGCCGATCCGCCCTGGCGCTTTTCCACCTGGTCGGAGCGCGGCAAGGGGCGCAGCCCCGAGGCGTGGTACGACTGTCTGGATCTGGAGGCCATCGCCGCCCTGCCGGTGGGGAGCTGGGCGGGGCGCGATGCGGTGCTTCTGCTGTGGGTCACCGACCCCATGCTGGAGCGGGCCTTCGGGGTGATCCGCGCCTGGGGGTTCGCCTACCGCACCGTCGGCTTCGTCTGGGCCAAGCTGCACGCCGGACGCTCGCCGGAGCTCATCCGCCCCGGCGACTGGTTCACCGGTCTCGGCTACTGGACCCGGGCCAATCCCGAGCTGTGCCTTCTCGCCGCACGCGGTCGCGTGCGACGCCTCGCCCGCGACGTGCCGCGGCTGGTGGTGGCCCCCCGCCGCGAACACTCGCGCAAGCCCGAAGAGGTCTACGAGCGGATCGAGCGGCTGTTCGAGGGGCCCTATCTCGAGCTCTTCGCCCGCACGCGCCGGCCGGGCTGGGACGTCTGGGGGCTGGAGCCGGACGCCTTCGAGCGGGGCACCCCGCGCCGGCGCTGGAAGTCCACCGAACCGCCGGGAAGCGGGGACGCGTGAACGGCTGTCAGCCGCGGCGCCGCCGGTAGCGCCAGACGAAGGCCGGCGGGACATTCCAGGGCACGAAGCGGGCGATGCGCGCATCCACCGCGAGCTCGTCGGCGGGGATGGGGCACACCGGCGAATAGCTGTACTGGAGCACCACGCCGCCATCGCCCACCGCCCGGAAGGCCTGCTCCACCACCGCCTTCTTGAACGCCTTGGGCATGTTCACCATGGGCAGGCCGGAGATCACCGTGGCCACGTCGCGGATCCCCTGACGCTCGAGGATCTCGTCGAGGCGGGTGGCATCGCCCTGCACCACGCGGCACTCCGGGAAGGTGTCGCGCAGATATTCGTAGAGGTGCCGCTCCAGCTCGACCACCAGCAGGTCGTCGGGCGCGATGCCCGCCTCCAGCAGCCCGCGGGTGATGGCGCCGGTGCCGCCGCCGAGCTCCACCACGAAACGTCCCGGCGACCAGGCCGTCTCCTGCGCCACGGCCCGCGCCAGCGCCCGCGAGGAGGGAATGACCGACCCCATCGAGCGCGGCGAGCGCAGCCACTGCTTGAAGAACAGTTCCTTTTCCTCGACGGCCCGTTCCTGCATCGGCCCGCTCCTCCTGCCCCCGCATGCGGAAAACGGGCGTCGCGGCCCGCGCGACCCCCTCGGATCCGCACATAGCCCCTCGCGCGCCGTCTGCAAAGCCGTCCCGTCCGGATGGCGGGCGCGGCGATGCAGCGCGGCCACGCCGCGGAAGCTCCCCGGATCCGGCGACGCGGCGGTCGCCCGCGCGGTCGAATCCGGACCGCGGCGCGCCTATCTGTCCGGCCGAAGGCACCGGGAACCACGAAGGACCGCCGAGGGATGGCCGATCTTCCGCGCAACATCGACGAGACGCTCGATCTGCTGCGCCGTGGCGACTACGTGGCCGACCGGCCGCTCGCCACGGCGGTGTTCCTCTCGCTCGCGCTGCACCGCCCGCTGTTCGTCGAGGGCGAACCCGGCACCGGCAAGACCGAGATCGCCAAGGTGCTGAGCGCCACCCTCGGCCGGCGGCTGATCCGCCTGCAGTGCTACGAGGGGCTCGACATCGCCTCGGCCGTCTACGAGTGGAACTACCCCCGCCAGATGCTGGAGATCCGCCTCGCGGAGGCCGCCGGCGAGACCAGCCGCGAGGCGCTCGCCCAGGACATCTTCGACGAGCGCTTCCTCATCAAGCGCCCGCTGCTGCAGGCGCTGGAGGACCACCCCGAGGGCGCGCCGGTGCTGCTCGTCGACGAGCTCGACCGCACCGACGAGCCCTTCGAGGCCTACCTGCTGGAGGTGCTCTCCGACTTCCAGATCACCATCCCCGAGATCGGCACGATCCGCGCCAAGGAGCCGCCGATCGTGGTGATCACCAGCAACCGCACCCGCGAGATCCACGACGCCCTCAAGCGGCGCTGCTTCTACCACTGGGTGGACTATCCCGACTTCGCCCGCGAGCTCGAGATCGTGAAGGTGCGGGTTCCCGGCATCGACGGGCGCCTCTCGCGCATGGTGGTGGCCTTCGTGCAGGAGCTCAGGAAGCGCGACCTGTTCAAGCTGCCCGGCGTGGCCGAGACGCTGGACTGGGCGCGGGCGCTCGTGACGCTGGACGTGCTGGAGCTCACCCCCGAGGTGGTCAACGACACCCTCGGCGCACTGCTCAAGTACCAGGACGACATCCTCAAGATCCGCGGCTCGGAGGCCGCCCGCATGCTCGAGGAGATCCGTGACCGCCTGCGTGCGGAGGTGCTGGTCTCGTGAGCGCGGAACTGCCCGAACTCCCGGCCGGCGGCGGCCGCTTCGTCCACAACGTGGTGCACTTCGCCCGCACCCTGCGGGCGGCGGGGCTGCCGGTCGGCCCCGGCCACGTGATCCGGGCGCTGGAGGCCATCGGGAAGGTCGGGCTCGCGCGCCGCGACGACCTGTACTGGACGCTGTTCTCCGTCTTCGTCAACCGGCAGGAGCAGCGCGAGATCTTCGATCAGTGCTTCCACATCTTCTGGCGCGATCCGAAGATCCTCGAGCGCATGATGCAGCTCCTGCTGCCCGAGAACCTGGTGGACC
>BEIP01000112.1 GCA_002898955.1 bacterium HR39
TGCACGAGCGCGTGGCCATCGCCCGCCGCCACGGCGCGGACCTGTTCGTGTCCATCCACGCCGACAGCACCGATGATCGCACCGTGAGCGGCGCATCCGTGTACACGCTCTCGGAGCAGGCCTCGGACGCCGAGGCCGAGCGGCTCGCCCGCAAGGAGAACGTGGTGGACGTGCTGGCCGGGGTGGAGGTGGCGGTGGAGGATCCGCTCGTGGCCTCCATCCTCGTGGACCTTGTCCAGCGCGACACCCTCAACCGCTCGGTGGTCTTCGCCGACTTGCTGTCGGAAGAGATCGCCCGGGTGCAGCGGCTGCTGCGGCGCCACCGCCGCTTCGCCGGCTTCGCCGTCCTCAAGGCGCCCGACACCCCTTCCGTTCTCCTGGAGCTGGGCTATCTGAGCAATCCCCGGGATGCCGCCCGGCTGCGCGATCCCGCCTTCCGGCGCAGGCTCGCCGCCGCCATCCGCCGGGCGGTGGACCAGTACTTCGACGGCCTGCAGATGCCGCTGTGAGGCTCGCAGAGTGGCGGAAGAGGAGTCCGGGCGCCCGTGCGCAGGTTCGCGAGATGGCTGGTCCGCTTCGCCTTCGCCCTCGTCGTGCTGGGCGTCGCGGGGCTCGGCGTGCTCGCCTGGCTGTTCTGGCACTACGGGCAGGACCTGCCCGACTATCGGGTGCTGGCCCGCTACGAGCCGCCGACGGCGAGCCGGGTCTACGCCGGTGACGGCTCGCTGCTGGCCGAGTACGCGCGCGAGAAGCGCATCTTCGTGCCGATCTCCGCGATTCCCGAGCGCGTCAAGCAGGCCTTCGTCGCCGCCGAGGACCGCAACTTCTACCACCACTTCGGCCTCGATCCCGTCGGCATCGTCCGCGCGGCGATCCAGAACGTCGGCCGGCTGAGGAGCGGCCGGCGTCCGGTGGGCGGCTCCACCATCACCCAGCAGGTGGCCAAGAACTTTCTGCTCTCGAGCGAGGTCTCGCTGGAGCGCAAGATCAGGGAGGCGATCCTCGCCCTGCGCATCGAGCGTGCCTTCACCAAGGAGCGCATCCTCGAGCTCTACCTCAACGAGATCTACCTCGGCCGCCGCTCCTACGGCGTGGCCATGGCGGCGCTCAACTACTTCGACAAGTCCCTCGACGAGCTCACCCTGGGCGAGATCGCCTTCCTCGCCGGCCTGCCCAAGGCGCCGTCCCTCTACGATCCGGAGAAGAACCCGGAAGAGGCCCATGCGCGGCGCGACTACGTCCTCCAGCGCATGATCGAGGACGGCTACATCACGCCCGAAGAGGCGGAGGCCGCGCGGGCCGAACCATTGGTGACCCGCCGCGACAGCACCGCCGTCGCCGCCGCCCCCTTCTTCGTCGAGGAGGTGCGCCGGCGTCTCGTCGAGCGTTACGGCGAGAAGGGCTTCTACGAGGGCGGGCTCACGGTGCGCACCACCGTCGACACCACCCTCCAGCGCTTCGCCGACCACGCCCTGCGCGAGGGGCTGGCCGCCTACGACCGCCGCCACGGCGGCTGGCGCGGGCCGCTCGGGCGGATCGATCCCGGGGCGCCGGACGTGCTGGTGCGGCTGCGCGCCTTCGATGCCGGCTTCGAGCTGCTCGACTGGCGCCTCGCGCTCGTGAGCAGCGTGGCCGACGACGCGGCGGCGCTGCTGTTCCCCGACGGATCCACCGGCGTCCTGCCCCTCCGGGAGCTGGCCTGGGCGCGCCCGCGGCTCGACGGTGGCGACCTCGGCCCCGCACCGAAGCGGGTCTCCGACGTGCTGGAGCCGGGCGACGTGATCGTGGTGGCGCCGGTGGAGGGCAGGGAAGGGACCTTCGCCCTGCGCCAGCGGCCGGAGGTGGAGGGGGCCATCGTCGCCATGGATCCCCGGACCGGTCGGGTGCTCGCCATGTCGGGCGGCTTCAGCTTCCGCCAGAGCTGGTTCAACCGCGCGACCCAGGCCCAACGCCAGCCCGGTTCCGCCTTCAAGCCCTTCGTCTATCTCGCCGCCCTCGAGCACGGCTACACGCCGGCCACCATCGTGCTGGACGCCCCCATCGTCCTCGACCAGGGGCCGGGTCTGCCGCCGTGGAAGCCGGAGAACTACTCGGAGCGCTTCTACGGGCCTTCGACCCTGCGGCTCGGACTCGAGAAGTCGCGCAACCTCATGACGGTGCGCGTCGCGCTGGACATCGGCATGGAGCCGGTGATCGACGTGGCGCGGCGCTTCGGCATCGGCGAGGGCCTGCAGCCGCTGCCCTCCGCCGCCCTGGGCTCGCAGGAGGTGACGCTCCTGCAGCTCACCACCGCCTACGCCATGCTGGCCAACGGTGGCCGGCGCATCCGTCCCGTGCTGGTCGACCGCATCCAGGACCGCTACGGCCGCACGCTGGAAGCGGCCGACACCCGCCCCTGCGAAGGGTGCCGGGCGGAGGCGTGGGACGGCGCGCCGCCGCCGGAGCTGCCCGATCTCCGCGAGCAGGTGGCGGATCCGCGCATCGTCTACCAGGTGGTGCACATGCTGGAAGGCGTGATCGAGAACGGCACCGGCGAGGCCGCCCGCGATCTCGGCCGGCCGCTCGCCGGCAAGACCGGCACCACCAACGAGAGCCGCGATGCCTGGTTCGTGGGCTTCGCGCCGGATCTGGTGGCCGGCGTGTGGGTGGGCTTCGACCAGCCGAAGTCCCTCGGCCGCCGCGAGACGGGGGCGAGCGTGGCGCTGCCCGTCTGGAAGGCCTTCATGGAGCGGGCCCTCGAGGGCAGGCCGCCCAGACCCTTCCCCACCCCGCCCGGGGTGCTGCTCGTGCGGATCGACGCCGACACCGGCCTGCTGCCCGGCCCCGCCACGCGGCGGGTGATCACCGAGGCCTTCCTTCCCGGCACCGCGCCCACTACAGTGAGCGGTGCCGGATCCGCCCCGCCCGACGCCTCCGGCGGCACGGGCGCCGCTGCGGCGGCCGGCCTGGCCGCGGACGGCCTCTACTGAGGCGCGATCCACAGTATCCCCGCGAGCGTACAGGCTTCGGGAAGAGCAGCAAGGAGGTCTGCGAACCGTGCGTGCCGAACACGCCGAACGCATCGAGCGCATCGAGCAGGGGATCGCCCTGCTGAGGAGGCATCTTTGACTGGGATCGGGCTCTCGCGCGTCTCGCCGAGCTCGATCGGGCCATCGAGGATCCCGACCTCTGGAACGACCAGGAGCGCGCCCAGGAGCTGATGCGCGAGCGCAGCCGCCTGTCCGAGGCGGTGGAGCTCCAGCGCAGGCTGGAGCGGCAGCTCGACGATCTGCGCGAGCTGGCCGAGCTCGCCGACGACGAGAACGACGTCGAGACCCTGGAAGAGGTCTCGCGCGAGCTGGAGGCGCTGCAGCAGAAGGTGGAGCGGCTGGAGCTCGAGAGCCTGCTCTCGGGCGAGGCCGACCGCAACGACGCCTACCTGCAGGTGACCGCCGGCGCCGGCGGCACCGAATCGCAGGACTGGGCGGAGATGCTGCTGCGCATGTACGTGCGCTGGGCCGAGGCGCACGGCTACGAGGTGGAGTGGGTGGAGGAGACGCCCGGCGAGGAGGCCGGGATCAAGTCCGCCACGGTGAAGATCAAGGGCGAGAACGCCTACGGCTGGCTCAAGACCGAATCGGGCGTCCACCGCCTCGTGCGCATCTCGCCCTTCGACAGCCAGGGCCGGCGGCACACCAGCTTCGCCAGCGTCTGGGTGTGGCCGGTGGTGGACGAGGACGTCGAGATCGAGATCGATCCGAAGGATCTCCGCATCGACACCTACCGTGCCTCCGGTGCCGGCGGCCAGCACGTGAACCGCACCGACTCGGCGGTGCGCATCACCCACATCCCCACCGGCATCGTCGTCCAGTGCCAGAACGACCGCTCCCAGCACCGCAACCGCGCCACGGCCATGGCCATGCTCAAGGCGCGGCTGTACGAACTCGAGCTGCAGAAGCGGCGCGCCGAGCAGCAGAAGCTCGAGGAGCAGAAGACGGACATCGGCTGGGGCCACCAGATCCGCAGCTACGTCCTCCACCCCTACAAGATGGTGAAGGACCTGCGCACCGGGGTGGAGACGGGCAACGCCCAGGCGGTGCTGGACGGCGACATCGACCGCTTCCTCGAGGCGGCGCTGGTGATGGGTGCCACCAACAAGCGGCCCGAGGAGCTGGCCGCCGAGGGCCGCGAGCGGGCTGCGGCGAGGGCGCAGGGCGGGGCCCCGGCGTAAGGTCCCGCTCTCCCGCCGCGACCGTCCACGCAGGGCCGCCCCGGGCGGCCCTTTGCGCACCGGCGCGGCTGCGCCACATCGCCCCCGGTCGACGGCGGAGGGATGCCGGTGCAGGAGGCCGCCGCACGGAGGGCGCCCGAGCGGGGAGCCGGTTCGCGCGAAGAGATCCTGCGCGTCGCCACCGAGGAGTTCGCCGAGAAGGGGCTGGCGGGGGCGCGGGTGGACGAGATCGCCGCGCGCACGCGCACCAGCAAGCGCATGATCTACTACTACTTCGGCAGCAAGGAGGCGCTCTACGTCGCCTGCCTCGAGGAGGCCTACGCGAGGATCCGTGCCCTCGAGAACGCGCTGCGCCTCGACCATCTGCCGCCGGTTCCCGCCCTCGTGCGCATGGTGGAGCACACCTTCGACTACCACGTGCAGCATCCCGACTTCGTGCGGCTCGTGATGAACGAGAACCTCGAACGGGGGCGCTACATCGCCCGCTCCGAGCGCATCCGCGGCCTCAACGTGTCGGTGATCGAGAACCTGCGCCGCATCCTCGAGCGGGGCGCGGCCGAAGGGGTGTTCCGTCCCGGCGTCGACCCGCTGCAGCTCCACGCCACCATCAGCGCGCTCTGCTTCCACGTGGTGGGCAACCGCCACACCTTCGGCACCATCTTCGGCTTCGATCCCTGCGCTCCGGAGAACCTGGCGCGGCGGCGGCGCGAAGTGGTGCGGACCGTGCTGGCCGCGGTGCTGACCCCGGCGGCCGCGGCGGCGACGGAGCCGGCCGGCCACGGCGCTTGACTGTACGAACCGGTTGGTTCATAACTCCCCCGACCCCGCCGGGAGGGAGGGACATGCACACGCCGCCCCGTGCCCTCGGCACGCCGCCGGCCCTGCTGCTGGGCCTGCTCGGCCGCGGCATCGCCCTCTCCCGCACCCCCGCCCTGCACGAGCACGAGGCGCGCCATCACGGCCTCGCCTGTCTCTACCTGCTGCTCGACGCCGACGTCCTCGGCTACGGCGAGGACGATCTCGGCGAATGGCTGCGCTGGCTGCCGCGCTGCGGCTACCGCGGGGCGAACGTCACCCATCCCTTCAAGCGGGCGGCCGTACGCCACCTGCACGCACTCCATCCCGATGCCCGCATCCTCGGCAGCGTCAACACCGTCGTCTTCGGACCGGACGGCCGGGCGGTGGGCCACAACACCGACGCGCCCGCCTTCGCGGCGGTGGTGGAACGCGAGCTCGCCGACGAGCCGCGCGGGCGGGTGCTGCTGCTGGGGGCGGGAGGAGCCGGGGTGGCGGTGGCGCGGGCGCTTCTGCTGTGCGGCACCCGCGAGCTCTTCGTGCACGACCTCGAGCCCGCCCGCATCGCCGACCTCGCCGCCCGCCTCGCCCCCCACCACCCGGAGGCCCGCATCCGCGCGGCGGGCGATCCGCGGGAGCTGCGCGGACGGCTGGACGGGCTCGTCAACGCGACGCCGGTGGGCATGGCCGGTCATCCCGGCCTGCCGGTGGATCCGGCGCTGCTCGACGGGCTGCGCTGGGTGGCGGACATCG
>BEIP01000113.1 GCA_002898955.1 bacterium HR39
GGAAGTCCAGCACCCGGTCGGCGTAGCTCGCCAGGAAGGCGTCCTTCTCGCGCACGGCGCGCGAGACGTACAGCCTGAGCGTGATGGGCTCGTCGATCTTCTTCAGCAGCTCCAGCGTGCCCTCGGAGAGGGTGAAGGCCCTGTCCTCGGTCACGTCCAGCCGCACCGAGCGCAGCTCGAGCGCGGCGAAGACGTTGAGGGAGACCAGCAGCACGAGGGCCACGGCGATGCCGAGGACGGCGAGGAGACGGCGGCGCGTGCTCATCAAACCCCTCCCTCAGGCCTTCTCGAGTTCAAGCACGAGGGTGTTGACGAGGAGTCCCACCCCGATCACCGCGAAGAGGAAGACGAGGCTCGCGAGGCTCACCACCCCCTTGGTGATCTCGCCGAAGTGGTGGAGGAAGCTGAAGGACGCCACCAGCTCCAGCACCACGGGCGGGACCAGGCCGCGCAGCGGGGCCAGCACCAGGTCCACCCCGCTCATCAGGAACAGGAAGCAGACCGCGGCACCCAGCACGAAGGCGATGACCTGGTTGCGGGTGAGCGCCGAGACGGTGGCGCCGATGGCCAGAAACGCCCCGGCCAGCAGCCAGCTGCCGAGATAGCTCAGGAGGATCACGCCGTTGTCCGGCTCGCCGAGATATCCGACGGTGAGCCACATGGGGAAGGTGAGGGCGAGGGCGACGCCGACGAACAGCCAGGCGGCGAGGAACTTGCCGATCACCGCCTCGGCGGTGCGCACCGGCAGCGTCATCAGCAGCTCGATGGTGCCGGTGCGCTTCTCCTCGGCCCACAGCCGCATGGCGATGGCCGGGGCGAAGAACAGGTACAGCCAGGGGTGGAAGACGAAGAACGCCTGCAGGTCGGCCTGGCCGCGCTCGAAGAAGCCGCCGGCGTAGAAGGTCAGCGCACCGGCCAGCGCCAGGAAGACGACGATGAACACGTAGGCGAGGGGCGTGGTGAAATAGGCCCCGAGCTCGCGCTTCGTGACCGCCAGCACGTTACGCATGGGCCGCGGCCTCCCGTTCCGCCCGCGTGGTGAGCACCCGGAAGACGTCGTCGAGGCGCCCCTGTTCGACGAAGAACTCGGTGACCGCCACCCCCTGGGCGCGCAGCCAGCCCAAAAGATCGGCGGCGATCTCCCTGCCGTCGCGCGGCAGCACCACGAGATCGGCCATGCCGTCCATGGCCCGCTCGATCTCCACCTCCCGCACCACGGGCAGGCGTCGGATCTGTTTGGCGAGCCCCTCCACACCGTCCGCCGCGATGCGCACCCGCACGGCGTTGTGGCGCGGCGAGAGGGTGCGCAGTTCGTCGGGATGGGCGTCCGCCACCACCCGCCCGCGCGCGATCACCACGGCGCGGGTGCACACCGCGTCGACTTCCTCGAGGATGTGGGTGGAGACGATGATGGCCTTGTGCGGCGCCATCTCCTGCACGAGCCGGCGCACGTCGTACTTCTGGTTGGGGTCGAGGCCGTCGGTGGGCTCGTCGAGGATCAGCACCGGCGGATCGTGAAGGATGGCCTGGGCGAGGCCCACCCGGCGCTTGTAGCCCTTGGAGAGGGTGTCCACGGGCTGGCGCAAGACGTCGAGGAGCTGCGCCTTCTCCGCCGCCTCGCCCACGCGCCGCCGCTTCTCGGCACCCGAGTAGCCCCGCACCTCGGCGACGAAGCGCAGCAGCGCCTCCACCGTCATGTCGCCGTACAGCGGTGCGCCCTCGGGGAGATAGCCGAGCCGCCGCTTCACCTCGAGCGGGGCCTCGACCACGTCGAAACCCATCACCCGGGCGGTGCCGGAGGTGGGCAGCAGATAGCCGGTGATCATGCGCATGGTGGTGGTCTTGCCGGCGCCGTTGGGGCCGAGGAATCCCACCACCTCGCCGCGGCGCACGCTGAAGGAGACGGAGTCCACCGCCCGCACGGGGCCGAAGTCCCGCGTGAGGCGATCGAGCACGACCATCGGCTCCACGACCGTCCTCCCCGATCCTGCCCCGATGCTGCCGGAAAGCACGCGGGAGCGGCCGCCCGCGCGGCCCCCTATCTAGCCGCCGCGGGGACCGCTGCAAGGCGAACCACTTGCGCACGGCCGCCGGCCCCACCACCTGCGGGCACGGCAGCGCGGGGCGGAGGCGGGGGTGGACGTCTTCGACGTGGCGATTCTCGGCGACGGCCGCTGGCACGCCGATTCCCTCACCCGCGCCTTCGCCCGCCTCGGGCTGGAGGCCCGGCGGCTGCGCTGGGTGGACCTCCGTCTCGACGCCACGGCTCCCGGCGGGATCGCGGGTCCCTTCGCCGCCCTGCCGCGGGCGGTGGTGGTGCGGGGCATGCCCGGCGGCAGCTTCGAGCGCATTACCTTACGCCTCGGCCTGCTGCGCGCGCTCGAAGCGGCCGCCGTCTTCGTCGCCAATCCGCCCCGCGCCATCGAGGCCTGCACCGACAAGTCCGAGACGAGCCTCGTCCTGCGCCGTGCGGGTCTGCCCACGCCCGACTTCTGGTGCTGCGAGAGCGGGGCGGCGGCGCGGCTGGTGGCGGCGCGCGAGGCCTCGCCGCAGCGGCCGCTCGTGGCCAAGCCGCTCTTCGGCGCCCAGGGGCGGGGGCTGCGGCTCATCTGCGGCCCGGACGATCTCCCCGGAGAAGAGGAGGTGGCAGGGGTGTGGTACCTGCAGCGCTACGTGGAGCGCCCGGGCTGGTTCGACCTGCGGCTGTTCGTGGTGGACGGGCGAGTGGTGGCGGCCATGCGGCGCGAGAACGGCCACTGGATCACCAACGTCCACCAGGGCGGCCGCGGCGTGGGGATCACGGCGCCCCCCGAGCTGGCCGGGTCGGCCGTCGCGGCGGCGCGCGCGCTCGGCACCTTCTTCGCCGGCGTGGACGTGGCGGTGGACGTGCAGGGACGGCCGTGGATCCTCGAGGTCAACGCCATGCCGGCCTGGAAGGCGCTGCAGGCGGCAAGCGGGGTGGACGTGGCCGCCGAGCTCGCCGCGGCCGTCGCCCGCCGCATCGGAGCCGCGCCGTGAGGCGTGCCCCCGAGGAGCTCGCCCGCGCCTTCGTGCGGGCCTGCCGGCTGGAGCTCCGTGCCCTCAAACCCGGCAACGTCCACGTCCACGGCGGCAGTCCGCGTTACGGGCTCACGGTCGATCTGTTCGAGCGCAGCGCCGAAGCGGCTGCGACCGCCATCGCCGACCCCCGACCGGGGCTCGGTCGGCGCATTCTCGAAGCGGTGCGGGCGACCCGCGTGGTGGCCGGCACCAACACCAATCTCGGCATCGTGCTGCTGTGCGCGCCGATCGCCGAGGCGGCGCTTTCCGCCCGGTCCGGCGAACCGGTGCGGGCGGCCGTGCGCCGGGTGCTGGCGGAGGCGACGGTGGAGGACTCCCATGTCCTCTTCGCCGCCATCCGCCTCGCCCAGCCCGGCGGGCTCGGCCGCAGCGCCCGCCACGACGTGGCGGAGGAGCCGACCGTCCCGCCATCTGCCGTCATGGCCGAAGCCGCGGCGCGCGATCGCATCGCCCGCAACTGGGTCGACGGCCTCGACGACGTCTTCGGCTTCGGAATCGCGCGTCTTCGCCGGCTGCTGCGCGAGGGGCGTGCCGTCGAAGAAGCGGTGAGCGGACTGGCGCTCGCCTTCCTCGCCCGCATCCCCGACACCCTGATCCGGCGAAAACGCGGCCCCGCCGCGGCCGAGGCGGTGCGCCTGCGCGCGCGCTGCCTCGAACGGCGTTCCCGGCAGCGACGTTCCCACGCCGTCCGGCCGCTGCTGCGCGCCTTCGACCGGGAGCTGGCCGCATCCGGTCTCAATCCCGGCACCACCGCCGACCTCACGGTGGCCACGCTGTTCGCCGCCCTGGTGCTCCGCCCGGGGTGGGCCCGCCCGCTGGAGGAACCGCAAGGCCCGTGCTAGAGGGAGCTGGAACGCGGACGAGGGGGAGGCAGACCGGAAATGACGTCCATCCTGCCGCAGGATGCGGACCGCGCGCGGCTGCTGGGCCGCGTGTGGCGCGCCGATCTCGGCTGTCCGTCGGTGGTGGCGGTGCGCGGCGGCCGGGTCTTCGACATCACCCACCACGCCCCCACCATGGCCCACGCCCTCGCCCATCCGGACCCGCTCGCCCTGTGGCAGGCCGAGGGCGAGGACCTGGGGCCGGTGGAAGATCTCGTGGCCGAAGGGGAGGCCGCGCGGCCGGGGTCGGATGTGAGCTGCATCCTGGCGCCCGCCGACGTCCAGCCGGTGCGCGGCAACGGCGTGACCTACGTGCGAAGCCTGCTCGAGCGGGTGCTCGAGGAGCGGGCGAAGGGCGATCCCGCGAAGGCCGCGGAGCTGCGCCGCGAGCTCGAGCGGGCGCTGGGCGGGCGGCTGAGCTCGATCCGCCCCGGCTCCCCGGAGGCCATGCGCGCCAAGGAGGTGCTGGTGCGCGAGGGGCTGTGGTCCCAGTACCTCGAGGTGGGGATCGGCCCCGATGCGGAAGTCTTCGCCAAGGCGCCGCCCATGAGCGCCGTCGGCCCCGGCGCCTTCGTCGGCATCCGGCCCGACTCGAAGTGGAACAATCCGGAGCCCGAGGTGGTGCTGGCGGTGGCACCGGACGGGCGCATCCTCGGCGCCACCCTCGGCAACGACGTCAATCTGCGCGACTTCGAGGGGCGCTCGGCGCTGCTCCTCGGCAAGGCCAAGGACAACAACGGCTCCTGCGCCATCGGGCCCTTCGTGCGGCTGTTCGACGACGCCTTCGACATGGACGCGCTGCTCGAGACCGAGATCGAGCTCGAGGTGGTGGGCGAGGATGGCTTCCGGCTGAACGAGCGGCACCGGGTCGGGGAGATCTCGCGCCCGCCGCAGGAGCTGGTGCGGCAGCTGATGGAGTACCACCCGTACCCGGATGGCGTGGTGCTGTTCCTCGGTACCCTCTTCGCCCCGGTGCAGGACCGCGAGGGACCGGGCAGCGGCTTCACCCACCACGTGGGCGACGTGGTCCGCATCCGCGCATCGACGCTGGGCCTGCTCGAGAACCGCGTGGGCACGTGCGATCGCATCCCGCCCTGGGACTACGGCATCGCGCGGCTCATGCACGATCTCGCCCGGCGCGGCGTGCTGCGCGGGTGAGCCGGACATCTCCGGGGCGGAACCGAGAGGGAGGAACGGCATGGCCGATGTGCACCGTCTCTACATCGACGGCGAGTGGGTGGACGGGGTCGAGGTGGTCGAGAACCGCAACCCGTCCAACCTGAACGACGTGGTGGGGCTCTACGCCCGCGCCGACCGCGAGCTCACCCTGCGGGCGATCGCGGCGGCCCGCGCGGCGCTGCCCGAATGGTCGGCCACCACCATCCAGCAGCGGGCCGAGATCCTGGATCGCATCGGCACGGAGATCCTGGAGCGCAGGGAGGAGCTCGGGCGGCTGCTCTCGCGCGAGGAGGGCAAGACCCTGCCCGAGGACATCGGCGAGGTCGTCCGCGCCGGCCAGATCTTCAAGTTCTTCGCCGGCGAGGCGCTGCGCATCCCCGGTGACCGCCTGCCCTCGGTGCGGCCGGGCATCCGGGTGGACGTCACCCGCGAGCCGGTGGGCGTGGTGGGGCTGATCACCCCGTGGAACTTCCCCATCGCCATCCCCGCGTGGAAGATCGCCCCGGCGCTCGCCTTCGGCCACACGGTGGCCTTCAAGCCGGCCGATCTGGTGCCGGGCTCGGCGTGGGCGCGGACCGAG
>BEIP01000114.1 GCA_002898955.1 bacterium HR39
GCTGGAGGTTCCGGGGCAGAAAGACCTGTCGACGCGGGTCATCGACATCGTCGCGCCGCTGGGCAAGGGGCAGCGCGCGCTCATCGTCGCGCCGCCGCGCACCGGCAAGACGATGCTCATGCAGAACATCGCCCACTCGATCATGGCCAACCACCCCGAGGTGTTCCTCATCGTGCTGCTCATCGACGAGCGGCCCGAGGAGGTCACCGACATGCAGCGCACGGTGCGCGGCGAGGTGGTGAGCTCCACCTTCGACGAGCCGGCCAGCCGTCACGTGCAGGTGGCGGAGATGGTGATCGAGAAGGCCAAGCGGCTGGTGGAGCACGGGCGCGACGTCATCATCCTGCTCGACTCCATCACCCGCCTCGCGCGCGCCTACAACACGGTGGTGCCGAGCTCGGGCAAGGTGCTCACGGGCGGTGTGGACGCCAACGCCCTGCAGCGGCCCAAGCGCTTCTTCGGCGCCGCGCGCAACATCGAGGAGGGCGGATCGCTCACCATCATCGCCACCGCCCTCATCGACACCGGCTCGCGCATGGACGAGGTGATCTTCGAGGAGTTCAAGGGCACCGGCAATGCGGAGATCGTCCTCGACCGCAGGCTCGCCGACAAGCGGGTGTGGCCGGCCATCGACATCGCCAAGTCCGGCACCCGCAAGGAGGAGCTGCTGGTCGACCGGGCGACGCTCTCCCGCATGTGGGTGCTGCGGCGCATCCTGAGCGGCATGGGCACGGTGGACGCCATGGAGTTCCTGCTGGACAAGATGCGTCTCACCAGGTCCAACGCCGAATTCTGGGCGGCCATGAACGCCTGAGGCGGACGGGTCGCCTCCGCGGAGACGGACGCCGTGCCGGCCTGGCTGCGCGGCTTCCTCGAGGTCCTGATGGCGCAGGTCGCGATCTGGCTCTTGGCCGGGCTCGTCGGTCTCGCCGCGGGGATCGTCGCCGCGATCGTCGCCGGGCCCGATGCCATGGACCTCGGCCCGGCCATCGGCATGCCGCTCGGCGGCCTGCCGGTCTTCGCCGTCGCCTTCATGGTCCTGTGGCTCGTCGCCTGGCGGCGATGGTTCCGCCAACGCATGCCGGCCGGGCGGTTCCTACTCTCCCGGCTGGGCTCGCGCTCCCCGTCCTCGTCCAGCCGCTTGCCGGCGGAGGCGGTTACGGGGTCGGGCGCGTGGAGGGACCGCCGCGCGTCTTCTGGCGCATCCGGCCGGACGGCGTAGCCTACACCCTCGCGTCGGGTCGGGGCGCGTTTCGCGTCGACGGGGCCCTCGTGCAGAGCCGCTGCGAGACGCTGGCCGAGGGGCGGGTCTGCTTTCTCGTGATCGCAGGGGAAGCCCCGGACGGGGCGCGCTGCGAGACGGGGTCCACCTCCGCGGAACCCGTGTGGTGGATGCCCGGCTGGTATCGCGACGTGGACGGGCGGATCGGGACCGGCCGGCTGGTGGTGCGCGCCGCGCCCGCACCGCGTCCTGCCGCGCTCGCCTGGGAGGTGGCCGAGGGGCGGCTGCTGGTGGGGGTGGAGAGCGAGGCGCCGCTGGTGGTGGACGCCCCGTGCTTCCGCTTCGACGGCGATCTGCTGGTGCGCACGGGAGACGGCGGCGATGCGCTGCGGCCGGGTGGCTACCGCGCGTTCGACGACGGCGCGATGCTCTGCGCGGATCCGTCCCGCGGCGGCTACGACGGTCCCCTGCCGGCGCTGGTGGACGGCGCACGCACCCTGGCGCTGCCCGCGATCCCGGGCTTCGACGATCCGGAGAGCAACCGGCGGATCGTGGAGGGGATCCGCGAATACGGCCTCGCGGGCGGCCGCACGGCCGTGCACGCCGAGGTCCGGCCGCTCGGCCACCGCCCGGGCCGCTACGCCCACGAGCCCCTGCGGGTGGACGCGGCCTTCGAGCTGCGGCCGCGGCTCGAGCGGGGCTGAGGAGGCGGCTCAGACGTCGTCGCCCAGCAGCTCCATCAGCCGTTCGACGTCGCGGATCACCACCCGGTGCCCGTGCACCTCGACGCCGTGGGCGCGCAGGCGGGCGAAGGCGCGCGAGAGGGTCTCGGGCTGCATGCCGAGCCGCGCCGCCACCAGCACCTTGTCGTGGGGCAGCTCCACCGTTGCCGACCCGCTGCGCACGGCGGCGAGGCGCAGCAGGAAGGCGGCGAGGCGCTCGACGGTCGAGCGGGCGGCGAGCTGCTCCACCTGCCGCACGAAGCGCTGCAGGCGCATGGCCATGGAGGCCATCACCCGGAAGCACAGCTCGCTGTGGCGGTGCAGGCGGTCGAGGAAGGTGGCGCGCTGGAGCACCAGCAGGCGCGCGTCCGCCACCACCTCCGCCGTGACCGGATAGTCGGTGCCGAGGAAGACCACCGCCTCGCCGATGCTCTCGCCGGGACCGAAGATGTGGATGGTGACGTCTTGGCCGCGGGCGGTGCTGCGCCACAGCCGCACCCAGCCCTCCAGCACCACGAACAGCCGCTCGGCCGGCTCGCCCTGCAGGAACAGCACGCTGCCCCGCTCCGCCCGCCGCAGGTGGGCGTCGGCCAGCAGCAGTGCGAGTTCGCGGTCGGGCAAATTCTCGAACAGCGGCACCCGCCGCAGCACGGCGAGACCGTGCGGGCCGAGCCCCAGCCGGCGGGCGAAGGCCGGCGGTTCCTCCTCCCGTCTCGCCTCTTCGGCCATGGGACCGCTCCCGTCGGGGCCCGGGCGGATTGTAGGGCCGGATCGCACCGCGACCAATCCCGCGGATCCCCGCCGCCGCGGCGGGAAACCGCCGGGCCCACGCCGCCGCGGCGCTCAATAGTCCACGGTGCGCAGGCGGACGCCTTCGGGCGTCGTCTCCTCGCGCACCCGCGGCCGTTCCGCGGCGGAAGGGGCGATGCAGTCCGGCCGGGTCGGATCGCAGGGTGCCACCACGACCACCCGCACCGTCAGGGTGGCGTGCTCGCGAAAACGCGCCCTGCGGCCGGCTTCGGCGGGATCGGGCGGCAGCAGCGCGCCGGCGAGGGCGAGGAGCGGGAGCACGGACCGGACGGGACCACGCACGGCTCGACTCCGCAGCTCGGGACCGTGCGCATCCTGCCATCGAGCCGCGGAGCGCGCGTTGCCGGAATTTCACCACGATCGCCCGCCGCCGGCGAAAACGGCCGGTTCCGCAGGGACTTAGAACTCGAGGGTGACCGTGAGCGAGTCGGTGTAATCGCCTTCCGGCACACCCGGCTGCGCGGGCAGGAAGCCGTGCATGGGGAACTCCCGCTCCTCGCCGGCCGCCACGCGGCCGCCGACGGTGGCGGTGCCGCCCGCGCCGTCGCCCCAGATGTCGTAGGTCTGCTGGTTGGTGAAGATCTGGTAGAGGAGGCGCACCCCGCGCGGTCCCACCATGTGCCGCCAGGCGTAGTCGCCCGACGAGCCGGGCGAGATGGAGATCCGCACGTCGGCCTCGGTGTCGCAGCTCACCCGCACGTGGCCGCGGGCGAAGTTCAGGCGGTCGACGGTGACGGTGCCGAAGGCGATCCCCTCCGCACTCACCGTGCAGCCGGCCGAGGCCGCGGCCGGCACCAGCACGCCCGCGACGGCTAGGACGATTCGACGGACTCGCACGCCACCTCTCCCAGATCGGGCATGGGATCGCCGCCGGCCGGGGGATGCAGGGTGCAGCGGAAGCGGACCGGCCCCTCGCCGCCCTCGAGGGTCACCGGTGCGTCGCCGAGACCGCGCAGGTGGGCGAAGCCGTCGCGGCCGACCAGGGCCCGGGCGCGGCCGTCGGCCGCGACCAGTTCGAGCCCGGCGGGAAGCGGCGATCCGCTGGCGAGCAGCCGCGCCGTCGCCTCCCGCTCGCGCCGCACGCCGAAGTCCACCAGCACGGCGCCGCCGCGCACCGGCGACACCACCACCTCGGGCCGTTCCACCGTCACGCCGAGGGGCAGGTCCTCGAGGGCGAGCTGCAGGCGGTTGTCCTCGTAGGGCCGCAGGCCTGGCACCAGCAGGAAGCCGTCCTCGTCGGTGCGGCCCACCTCGCGGTGGTCGAGGTAGACCCGTACCCCCGGCAGGCCCGGCAGCGAGACCAGCCCGAAGGCGCGGCCGATGCGGCGGCTCGCCAGCAGCCGGCCGCGGGCGTAGGCGAGGCTGCCGTCGAGATCGAGGCGCACCCGCCCGCCGTCCTCCGTGAGCTCGGCGAGGCCGCCGATGCGCCCCAGGCGTCCCTGGTACTCGGCGCGGCCGTCGAGGCGCCGCACGTCGTCACCCGCCTCGGCGGCGATGCGCCAGTCGAGGCCGAGATCGCCCGCGCCCCTTCCCTGGCGGAAGGAGGCGCGGGCGCGGGTGGAGCGGTCGGAGACATCCAGCCCGCCCGAGACCAGCCGGCTGTCGCCGAGCGGCAGGGCGTAGTGGACGGAGAGCGCCATGTCCGAGCGCGGCTCGAACAGCTTCGCCGCGTTCAAAAGCAGCGAGCCGCGCCCGAGGGGCAGCGACCAGGAGAGGGTGCCGGAGAGGGTGTCCTCGGCATCCACCATGTCGCGGCGCACCAGGTGCAGGCCCAGCCGGCCGAGGGGCCCGAGGCCGATGCCGAGTCGCGCCTCGTCCACCCGCCGCACCTCGCCGCGGTCGCCCGACTGGCGGAAGTCGGGCGAGGTGTAGCGGGTGCGCAGGCCGAGGTCGAAGGGACGCGAGGCGTATTCGTAGCCGAGCTCGGCGAGGACGCCGGAACCCGGCCCGTCGGCGGTGCTGGCGCCGAGGGCGCCGGTGAGCACGCCGAAGGTGCCGAGCTTCACGGTGGCCCCGGCCACGGCGGCGGCCCGGCCGGGTTGCCATTCGCCGTGCAGTTCGCCGGTCAGTGCGTCGGTGAAGCCGTAGCGCACGGTGCCGGCGGCGAAGGGATCGCCGTAGGCGAAACTGCTCTCGCCGTAGCGGCGGCGCAGAAAGCCCGCCTCCACCGACCAGTCGGCGAGACCGGCGCGCAGCAGTCGCGACGAGACGTAGTAGCGCTGGGTGACGAGCCGCTCGCGCCCGAGCAGGTCCTTCACGCGCAGCTGCACCTCGCCGGCACCGGTGAGCACCGGCACGTCGCCGAAGCTGAAGGGACCGGGCGGCACCTCGCCGCTCGCCTGACGGATGTTGTCGATCAGCACCTCCACCACCGAGCGCTCCTCGGCGAGGCCGCCGATGGCGGGGAGGGGGAAGGTGACGAAGTAGGGATCGAGCGAGAAGTCGGTGCCGTACTGCAGGCCGAAGAAGCGGACCGATCCGGCGAAGCTGCCGCCGCGGCTCAGGGAATCGCCGATCCTGAGCGTGGTGCGGCGCTCGGGAAAGTCGCGCACGAAGGTGGTCTCGAGCCGCACCGCCTCGGGATGGTCGGGCACGTCGCGCACCGCGAGGCTGGATGTCAGCACGCCCGGCGCTCCGAAGACGCCCGCCTCGAACAGCCCGCCACCGCCCTCGCGCACGCCCCGGCCGGCGGTCACGCTCACGTCGTAGTCGACGAATGCTCCGGCGACGGTGGAGGGCTCCGCCTCGCGCCGGCGCCCGGGCAGCACCACCGTGGGCTCGAAGGCCTGCGGCGCCACCCGCAGCTCGAGCACGAGCCTCTCCTCGTCGAAGCGCACCCCGGCGTCGGGCAGGGCGTCGAGCGGCACGAAGGGCCGGCCCT